>JABDKH010000255.1 GCA_013002345.1 Rhodothermales bacterium | reverse complement strand
CGAACGCTGGATGCTTCCGGCACAAAACCTGCCGGAATGGTGCGCGTCCCGGGTGCACAGACACCGACCGGACGGGTCGATGATTTCTTCATTGACCGCACCGAGGTTACGAACCGGCAGTTCAAAGAATTTGTTGCCGCTGACGGATACGAGACTCGAGAGTTCTGGACGGAACCGTTCGAACTGGACGGACGATCAATTCCATGGGACGAAGCCATGGAGCAGTTCGTGGATCAAACCGGCCGCCCCGGACCTTCGACATGGCAGGCGGGCACGTATGCCGACGGCGATGCAGACCATCCAGTGACAGGCGTCAGCTGGTACGAGGCGGCGGCCTATGCAGCGTTCGCTGGCCGGAGTCTTCCTACGTCGGTTCACTGGGGACTGGCGCGCGGTGAACAGACGCCGATAATCTCGTTTTATCAACTCGGCGGATTTGCCGTCTATGCGCCGTTCAGCAATTTCGGAGCGGACGGTACCGTCCCCGCCGGAAGTCTGCCCGGCATCACGGCGTACGGCGCGGTGGACATGGCGGGTAACGCTCGTGAGTGGAATGCGAATCGGTCGCCCTTCGGGCGGATTGTCCGTGGCGGTGCGTGGGGCGACAACACCTACATGTTCGGAGAGCCGAGTCAGGCACCGCCTTTCGACCGGTCGCCGAAAAACGGCTTCAGGTGTGCTCGCTACTCGGAAGGCGACGAGGTGGCAGCTGCGTCGCAGCTTGTCACCTTCTCGGAGGGTCCCGATTTCTACGCGATGGAACCGGTTGCAGACGAGATCTTCGAGCTCTACCGAGAGAGGTTCTTGTATGACGAAGCGCCGTTGAATGCGAACGTCGAGCGAAGGAGCGAAGAGCATCCTGACTATGTGTACGAACGCGTCACCTTCGATGCGGCGTACCGCGGCGAGCGAGTCATCGGTCACCTATTTCTTCCCAGGAACGCCTCTCCACCCTACCAGACGGTCGTGTACGTCCCGGGCAGCGCCGCCCTGCTGCATCCGTCCAGTGAGGATATGGGGCAATACTATGAGTACCCGGTTTTTCTGTCGTTCCTGGTGAAGAATGGAAGGGCGGTCTTCTTCCCGGTATATGCGGGCACATTCGAGAGGGGCCGTGCGGACCTGCCGCAGCTCGTCGCAGGTGGCCAGCAGAAGACGCGCCTGCATTCGGGCTTCTTGACGGACGTGGTCAGAGATTTCTCGAGGAGTGTGGACTACCTGGAATCCCGAGACGACATTGACAGAGACAGGCTGGCCTATTACGGCATGAGCTGGGGAGGTTGGCTTGGGGCCATCATTCCGGCTGTGGAAACGAGAGTCGCGACCGCAATTGTGGCCTTTGGCGGGCTCATAGACGCGGGTCGGCCGGAGGTCCACCCGATCAACTACGTCGGCCGGGTCTCCATGCCGGTATTGATGCTGAACGGACGATATGATAGCAACTTCCTCCTCGACACCTCGATACAGCCGATGTTCGAACTGCTCGGCACGCCGGATGAGCAAAAGGAGCTCAAGCTGTTCGAAAGCGACCACATTATTCCGAAGAACGACCTCATCCGGGAGACTCTCGACTGGCTCGACCAGTACCTCGGTCCGGTGGACTAGCGTCGATTGACTGGAAGCTGTCCGTAGGGAGTTTCGGCTGACGTGCTCAGGAGGCGCACTCGCTTCCCGGTAGCGTTCACGTCTTTAATCCGCTATTCTTGGATAAGTACGCTCCAGCCTGCATCGGCTGGTCGGACTACTGCGAGCCCCCAGTTGCATCGTGCGCCGTGAATCCTAACCTGTCACAACCCACCCTTCGCAAGTCCCTCACCACCTTCGACGGGGTCGCGCTGCTCATCGGGATCACGATCGGCTCGGGGATCTACTCGACGCCGTACATCATCGCCGGCTACTTCTCGTCGTTCGGCGGCGTGATCCTGACGTGGCTGATTGTGGGCGCGTTCGTGATGGTTGGGGGATTAATCTACGCGGAGCTTGGTACGCGCATCCCGACAACCGGCGGCGAGTATGCCTACATTACGAAGGCCTTCGGGCCGTTTGCAGGCTTCATGTTTGGCTGGGCGCAGCTGTTCATCATCCGGACGAGCCCTGGAGCAGCCCTCGCCATCATCTCTGCCGACTATCTGGGATTCTTCTTTCCTCTTGAGGGTTGGTCACACACCGTGACCGCCCTCTCCGTGATCGCACTGGTTGGACTATTCAACTACGTCGGCGTGCAGTGGGCGGCACTGTTTCAGCGAGTTACGACCGTTGCCAAGGTGGCAGGACTCGCTGCGTTTGCCTTGCTCTTCGCAGCCCTTCTTGGCGGCACCGAGAGCAAACTGGCAGAGGTTTCGCAACCGATGACGGACGCCGGTTTCCTCGGTAACCTGATTCCAGCCCTGATGCTCATCGTGTTCACGCACGCGGGCTGGGATCGCGTGGGCTATGTGGCCGGCGAGATGAAGAATCCGCGACAGGTGATTCCGAAGAGCATGCTGTACGGACTGGGGATCGTGCTCGTGATCTACTGGGCAGTGATCACGATATACCACTATGTGCTGGGGATGGAAGCGCTGCGGGCGACGGCGACGCCGGCCGCCGACATCGCTTCGATCATGATCGGAACTGTAGGTGCTGGCGCCGTGGCCATCCTCGCGATCGTGTCGGCGGTGTCGAGCATCAACGGCACGACGATGTCCGCGAGTCGCGTCTACTATGCCATGGCGCACGACGGGTTGTTCTTCAAGTGGTTCGACCACGTACACCAGCGGTTCCGAACGCCGAACCGAGCGATCCTTGCGCACGTCGTCTGGGCGTCGGTGATACTGATCGCCCGCGGATCGTTCGAGAACATCGCCGCCGGGATGGTCTTCGCGATCCTGATTTTTTACACGATGACGACGCTGGCGTTGCTGAAGTTCAGGCGCGATGGCGTCGGCGAGGAGCAGGCTTTCCGGATGCCGGGGTATCCGCTGCTGCCGGTTATCTATCTCTGCGGGCTCGTCGGGCTGCTGGGCTTCCGCGCGATCTTCGAGTGGGAGAAATCCCTGGTCGACATCGCGTTCGTGGCCACGGGGCTGCCGATCTCGTGGTACTGGTTGAGGCAACGATCGCTGCGGAATTCGCCTGACACCGAGTAGAGTGTTCTTCGACGCTGGCGCCGACGCGCCCGGCGTCGTTCGCTTTGAAATGCACGACCGCAGACTCCGAGCACTCGTGCCGCGACTCTCACCCTGTTCCGCTACCTCGCACTCCAGCTGAACTCAAAGGTCTTCGGGCGCACACCGTCGCGGTCGATTTTATTGCACCTAATGCTCGCCTGCCAGCTGCTAATCCTGCGAACCGGCCATTGAATCTCCGGCCGGGCGAGATCGTCCCAACAAGACACCCAGCGACACGGACATCTCCGGACCGCTGTAGTTGTCGGAACCACCGATCGACCGATCGAAATCTGCCATCACGTGGTATCCGAGACTCACACCTGCCACGAGCCGCCGCTTCGCGATCCAGTCGACGCCCATGACAACACGCGCACCGATCGCCGTCTCGTTGATACTTTCCGCGGAAACCGACAGCGGGCCGACGCTCGTATTGGTTGCAGACCCGCGGTAGGGTCCGACCGCAGCCGAGACAAATCCCAGAACGTTGGGTCGGAAAACAACCGCGGGAGGATAGTAGGTAAGTCCGACGAGAACGAAGCCGACCGCATCGGTTTCCGAACGAACAGTTCCGGCAGAAACGTCTGCCGAAACTCCCACACCGGTCCCCCCCGCTGAGACGGTCAAGGACAAGTAGTCTTCAATCCAGAAATCATACGCGACGGATCCAAGAAATCCATTCAGACGGACGTTGGTCTCGACACTGCCGACACCTACACCGGCCTCGACTGCTGACCAATTGAGGAGCCCGACGTTCACTGACAGGCCGTGCCTGCCCTTCAGTGAATACGAATTATCCGAAGATGAAGGCTGCGCGACTAGCGGCGAGACAATGAGGAGTGCAGGAATGAGTGACTGGATCTGGGCCTTCCAGAGCATGATATCTCACGGTGCGGTGGATTAAAAACCTCTCTTAAGAGTCTGAGCGGCAAGATGATGCCCGGGAATACCGCTTTCTGCCGTAGGCAGACTCCGGGAAGGAAATGGTCATGCCGGGTGTCCGGGTGTCGGGCTAGTGACCATCGATCCAATCAAGCGCATGTCGCAGAGCCGAGTCACGGCCCTCAAGAAAATCCTCCGGAGTCGCAATACCAGCTATGTCGGGCGGGACACCACGCGTCGGATTCAGACCGTCGGAGACGGTTGAGAAGATGTGCGTTGGGACGTTGACCTCAAGGTTAGAGGCAGGGAGCACAGCCCTGTGGCTATTATCGTTCGACCAGAACGAGCTGCCCGACTCTTCACCGATGAGCGTCGCGACTCGCAAGACCCTGGCGAGTGAGAGAAAATGGCCGGTCGTTGAAACTCCGGCCCCGTCCATCAGGACGACCACCTGCCCGGTGAACGTGTTGTTGGCTGGCACCTGTTCGCGATAGAGAGACGCGAGGTCACCACTGCCCGTCGAGTCGCCAACGAAGTACCGGAACGGCTCGGCGACAAGGTGTGACAGAAGCTGCGAAGCCAACCGAGGATGCCCCCCGGTGTTGCCGCGAAGATCGACGATGAGCGCAGCGCTGCCCCTTTCGA
>JABDKH010000254.1 GCA_013002345.1 Rhodothermales bacterium | reverse complement strand
CGGCAGGACTGCGGCAGCGTGGATGGTACGAGAACGACAGCAATCTAGACTCGGTCCGGGATGATCCGCGTTTCAGCGCTCTCCTCAAGAAGTTGATCTAGCGGTCAGCCTGTAGCGCACAGGTCGTGGTCGACGTCGCGAACGCCGGGACACATCCTCGCGCGACATTCGCGCCCTCCACCGTGTGATTGATGGCGCCGAAGGATTCAGTCGTCAACCAGGGCCGCATATCAGGAACTCATGGCCATGCGGCGCCGTGTGCGTCCTCAGCGGAACCTCCGGATACTCCAGACCGCGGCTGTTAGCGATCGTGATGCTGGATTCCGTCGCGGCCATACGAATGACACATGCTGGTTAAAACCCCGTGAAGGTCTGGCACCGCGATCGACGTGCAGCGTATACCGCTGCTAACATTGCTGAGGGCCGGCACGCGTGCTTGAAGATCTGTGGAGGAAGAGTCACATCGGTAACCTGTTTCAAATCGTGGCGGACACAACAACAGACCCGAACGGTCGCGCGAACAACCCGGCCAGATTTGGCCGCTGGTTGATGCTGGCGGTAACTGTCGTCGCCCTGCACGGATGCTCTTTCGCCCCTCGAGCCGCTCGCATTCAAGCGGTCGATTCAATGCCCCGCGCGTTTTCGGGCGCAGTAATGGATTCGCTCCCGCCAATTCCCCGGTGGTGGCAGGAATTTGACGACCCGGTTCTCAACGCACTTGTCGACACGGCGCTTGCAAGGAATTTTGATCTCGCGATCGCTGCTGCGCGTGTGAGCGAGATCCAGAACCTGTACCGTATCAGTCGCTCTGCTCTGCTCCCGAGCGTACAACTTACGTTCGATGGGACGCGCCAGGAGGTTCCCACCAACACCGGCGCCACTCGAAACATCTCAGAGAACATCCCCGAGTTCCCCGACAGATTCGATTTCACGACGTACAGCGCCTCTCTTGGACTTGGCTATGAGATCGACTTCTGGGGTCGAGTGAGGGGTTCGCGAAATGCCGCGCTCTCGAACTTCTTCGCTACGCGGGAGGATATGCGGACGGCTCGCCTCGGAGTGATCTCAGAAACGATCGCGACCTACTTCGAGGTGGTAGAGCAGTTGCGCCAGGTCGCGCTCTCGCGGGAAAACGTCGATCTTCTTTCGGAGCGGGCCGAACTGACTCGAGACCGGTACCAGCGGGGGCTTGTGACCTCCTTCGAGCTGTACGCGATCGAGCAAGAATTTGAGGATGCCAGAGCCGGGCTGCCACTAATCGAGGGTCGACTGTTCGACGCGCAAGGGCGGTTGGCAATACTCCTCGGAACCTACCGCAGAGAGGCCTTGAAGCTCGTTGGCGAAGGTACTCGACAGAGGAGCGTGGACCTTGACCGGATTCCTGCCGGCCTTCCGTCGGAACTACTGCGCAATCGGCCGGACGTGGCGGCCGCGGCGCATCGACTCGAGACGGCCAGGCAGCGGGTCGGCGTGGCCCGTGCCGAACAGTTTCCGCGCTTCTCTTTGACGGGAAGCGGCGGAACGCAGAGCAGTTCGCTGAGCGACATCGTTGACACCAGCCAGCGCTTCTGGCTCTTCGGCGGATCGTTGACCGCTCCTCTGTTCAACGCCGGCGCCCTGCGCGCGAACGTAAAGGTCGCGTGGGCACAGTACGAACAGCAGGCGGCCGCTTATGAGAAGACGGTCCTGACGGCCTTCCACGACGTCGAGTCGTCGCTTGTGGCGCTGCAGAAGGAAGGCGAACGCTATCGATTCCTGAGCGAGGCACTTGTACAGGCGGAAGCATCCGCCCGCAACCAGCAAAGCCGATACGTGCGTGGGATTGGCGACTACCTCGCGTACGTCGATTCCAGACGAAACCTCATACGCGTCGAGGCGACGCTGGCAACGGCCGAGAGGTCGCTGGCAGGTGCCCGGCTGGCCGTCAATCGGGCGCTCGGTGGAGACTGGGTGGAAACCCCGAACGACGACCTGTAGTCCCGGCGCACGACAAAACGACCCAAACAGCAGACTCGAATGAAACTCACCCGCTCCAGATCATTCATGATTGGCGCCGCAATTTTGGCCGTCGGTGTGGGTGGTCTCGCGCTGTTGGTCTGGCTCCGACCTGAACCACCGAAGGAAGATCGGCCGCGAGTCAGTCCGCTTGTGACAACAGCCGTGGCAACGATCCACGAAGGTCCCGTCTACGTCCGCGGTACGGGCCCGATCAAACCGACGCAGGAAGTCACACTGGTTGCTGAGGCATCGGGCAAGGTCGTTGGCATTGCACCCTCGTTCGTAAGCGGTGGGTACTTTCAGCGCGGCGATGTGCTCGTGCAGGTGGACCCGGCCGATTACGAGAACGCTGTTGCCGTCGCGGAGGCCGAGGTCACGCAGCGGCGGTTTGAACTGCTGCGTGCGCGTGAAGAAGCGGACGTCGCGAAGGAGGAGTGGGAACGTATGAGAAGCAGAACGGCGGGCGAGGCACCTCCTCACTCCGAGCTTGGCAGCCTCGTGCTCAAGGAGCCGCAGCTCAGGCTCGCCGAAGCGCTGCTCAAGGGGGCGGAGGCCCGACTTTCTGACGCTCGCAATCGATTGGAGCGCACACGAATAGTGGCGCCGTTCAGCGGAAGGGTGCGCACAGAAAGCGTCGACGTGGGTCAGTTCGTAGGTCCGGGTCAGCAGGTAGGCGTCGTGTACAGCTCGGGGCTGGTCGAGATCGCCGTGCCGCTGAACACGTCGGACGCAGCACTCATCGAGGGCCTGTGGAACCCGTCAGGTGTGAGTCGCATCGCGGCACGGGTGCATGCGGACTTCGGAGGCACGACGCGAACATGGAACGGGAATGTTCACCGCGTCGAAGGAGCGCTGGACGCCGCGACTCGAACCATCAACGTTTTCGTGCGCGTTTCGAATCCGTACCGTCGCGATTCAGACGGCGCTCCTCCGCTGCTTGTCGGCACCTTCGTCGACGTGGAGATCGAAGCCAGACCCTCCGATGGATCTGTCGTGATCCCGCGGTCGGCACTGCGTGATGGCAGCAAAGTCTGGGTTGTCGCCGACGGGCGTCTTCGCGTGTTGCCTGTGGATGTCTTGCAAGAGGTGGATGAGACGGTGCTTCTCCGCGACGGACTTACCGGCGGAGAGCAGGTCGTCACCAATGCGCTGGCCGTCATGACGGACGGCATGTCTGTTCGTGTCGCAACGAACTGACCCCATGCCAATGAACCTGTCCCACTTCAACAGACTCTGCGCACGATGAAAGGAGCAATCGCCTGGATGGCGCAGAACAGTGTCGCGGCCAACCTGCTCATGATGCTCATCGTCGTGACCGGCGTGGTGAGCATCACGAGTATTCCGCAGGAGGTCTTTCCCGAGTCCAGTCTTGACGCGGTCCAGGTACAGGTCGCCTACCCGGGCGCCTCTCCGGAGGAGGTGGAGGACAGTATCGTGCGCCGCGTCGAGGAACAGATCGAGGGCATCGAAGGGATTAGGCGTATAACGTCTGTTGCCAGCGAGAACGTAGGCATCGTGACCGCCGAACTGCAGCTGGGTACCGATGTGCTCAGTACGCTTGATGAAATAAAGGCCGAGATAGACCGCATCACGACTTTTCCCGATGATGCCGAAGAGCCGACCGTGACGGAACTGACCAGTCGACGACAGGTCCTTCAGATTGCGGTTCACGGTCAGGCAGACGAGGTGGCGCTGAAAGAGCTGGCCAACCGGATCAAAGACGATCTCGTCACACTCGACAATGTCTCATACGTCAGCATCAACGGGGTGAGGGACTATGAGATCAGCATCGAGGTCTCGGAGGCATCACTGCGCGCGATTGGTCTGAGTCTTGGCGACGTCGCGATGGCCGTGCGGCGCGGCAGCCTTGATCTTCCGGGCGGTCGGGTGCAGACGCGCGGCGAAGAGATCATGATCCGAACGGAGGGACAGAATTATACGGCCGCCGATTTCGCGGACATCGTCGTCATCGCCCGTCCGAACGGAGCGCTGGTTCGACTTGGAGACATCGCCACGGTTCGTGATGCGTTCGAGGACGCCGACCTCATCACGCGATTCGACAGTGAGCCGACTGCACTTGTAGAGATCTACCGCACGGCGGATGAGCGGGTACTCGACATCGTGGAGGAAGTGCTGGAATACCTCGATGCATTGCGGCCGACGCTTCCTGAAGGCATCTCCGTCGATGTCTGGCAGAACGAGGCCAAGCTGCTCAAGAGTCGCTACGAGTTGATGTTGAAGAATGGTATGGCAGGACTGATCCTCGTCGTCATCGCACTCGGCCTCTTTATGAATACGAGGCTGGCGTTCTGGGTCTCCGCCGGCATCTTCATCTCGTTTCTCGGCACCTTTACGGTGATGGTCTACCTGGGCGTATCAATCAACCTGATCTCGCTCGTCGCCTTTATTCTCGCACTTGGAATTGTTGTAGACGATGCGATTGTCATCGGGGAGAACATCTTTGCGGAGCAGGAGCGTGGTGAGTCGCCTGTCGCCGCGTCGGTCAAAGGCGCGATCCGACTCGCGCGGCCCGTCATATTTGCAGTGCTGACGACGGTGGCGGCGTTCTCCCCACTCCTTCTCGTGCCGGGCGTGATCGGGAAGTTCATGAAGAATCTTCCCATCGTCATCATCACCGTTCTACTGCTGTCCCTGGTCGAGTCGCTGTTGATCCTGCCGGCGCACCTGTCACATCTGAAAGTCGTCAGGGACGGATCGAAGAAGAATCCGGTGGTGGCGTTCATCGAACGCATCCAGGAAGCCGTCGCTCGATTCGTCGACTGGAATATCAACGGACCGCTCGACCGAACACTCCGATTCTGCACCCGCCACTATGGTCTGGTGATCGTGTCGGCTATCTCCGGCGTACTCCTCTCGATCGGACTCATTGCCAGCGGCTGGGTCAAGTTCAGTTTCTTTCCGGACATCGAAGGCGAAAACGTGATCGTGCGACTGGAGATGCCCGAGGGAACGTCGATCGAGCAGACGGCAAAGGTTGCTTCGATGATTGAGCTTGCCGGTCGGGACGTCGCGAAACGCCTGCAAGAGGGTTTGCCAGACAGCCATCCGCCGGTCGTGCGACACGTGTTCACCTCCGTCGGATCGAGACCCTCTCTTGCGAACCGCGGTCCCACCACAGGGATGGTCCCCACGCTCTTGCAGTCCAACGTGGCGGAGGTGAATTTCGAGCTGCTTGAGGCCGAATTCAGAGATCTCTCCGCCGCAACGTTTGAAGCCGAGTGGCGTGAGACCACGGGGCCCGTTCCGGAGGCGCGCTCACTCCAGTTTCAGTCGGCGATCTTCGGACTTGGCAAGCCCATCCAGATCGAGTTGTCGGCACCGTCGGCGGAAGTGCTGAATCGGGCTGTTGAACGTCTCAAGGATGAACTGAATCAGTTCGCCGGTGTGTTCGAGGTGGAGGACAACCAGACGCTCGGAAAGCAGGAGGTCAAGCTGGAGCTCAGACCACAGGCGCGAACACTCGGGATTTCTCTCGATGACCTTGCGCGCCAGGTCAGGGCTGCATTCTACGGCGACGAAGCCCTGCGCATCCAGCGTGGTCGAGACGAGATCCGGGTCATGGTCCGATTGCCGGCTGAGGAACGCGACGCATTGTCGGACCTGCAAAATTTTCGAATTCGCACACCCTCTCGCGCGGAGATCCCTCTTGCGGAGGTGGCGACCGCTTCTTTCGGCTACAGTCCGTCCAGTATCAATCGGCGTGACCGCCGACGCGTGACTACGGTTACGGCGGATTTGAACGAGGACATCGTAACTGCTCAGGAGGTAGTCGATGCACTCGAAGCAACCATACTACCAGTCATGCTCTCCGACTATCCCGGACTTCGAGCGACTTTCGAGGGAGAGCAGCGGGAGCAGGCCGAAATCCTGGAAAGCTTGAAACGAGGCTTTGTCGTTGCGCTGTTTGTTATCTACGCGCTGCTCGCTATCCCCTTCCGGTCATACTGGCAGCCATTCATCATAATGTCGGCGATTCCGTTCGGGGTCATCGGCGCCATAATCGGGCACCTGATCATGGGGCTGTCGGTCGGTATTCTGAGTCTCTTCGGCATTGTTGGCCTGAGCGGTGTGGTAGTCAACGACTCTCTCGTATTGATCGACTACATCAATCAGGCACGGCGCGAAGGCCTGTCCATTCAGGACGCGGTCGTTCGGGCCGGGCGAGTACGGTTTCGGCCCATCATATTGACATCACTGACGACCTTCCTGGGCGTTCTGCCGTTGATCCTTGAGCGAAGTCTTCAAGCGCAGTTCCTGGTACCGATTGCCGTAAGCCTTGGTATCGGAATTCTGTTCGCCACGTTCATCGTACTGGTGCTGGTCCCATCACTCGTGATGCTCCAGGACCGGATCGAGCAGGTGTTCAGGCGCTCGCCGGGCGACACAGAATCTGCGGCTCCAATCGAAATCCCGGCAGCCGGCTAGACCTTTGGATTGGAATCGCTCATTTGCACCGTGGGAACGTTCACCCTGCATGAGGCCATCGTAAGGTACGTCTCGTACATTGCGCGCAATTCAACTTTCGGTACCGGAGTCCGTCATGCGGTTAAAGCTCATCCTCCCGGTTCTTGTGTTCACACTCCTTCTTGGATTCGTGTTCACGTCCAGTCCCATCCAGCCGCGTGAGAACTACGGGGCGAGACTTGAACCGGCCGGGCGCATCGTGCACGGCGCCGGTCAGGACCCATCCGGGTTTCTCAACTACTGGAATGTGATGGACGAGGCCGAGAAGCCCATTGCCTACATGTACTACATAGGCCTCCGAAACGTCGGCACCACGTGGGTTGACCGACTGAAGGCCGATCTGCTGCAGTACAAAGATCGCATGACCGTGCTGCAAGTCGGGCTCGAGCTGACCGCGAGTGGCGATCCGTACACCGAGGAGATCACGAGAGGGTTCCTGGACGATGATATCGACACCGTTCTCGACGGACTGCAGGAGATTGGTCTCCCCGTATATCTCCGGATCGGATACGAGTTCAACGGCGTGAGCTGGAACGGCTACCAGCCCGAGTCCTACAGGACCGCGTTCCGATACATCGTGCAAAAAGTTCGTGAGCGTGACCTGGAGATCGCTACGGTATGGAATTTCGCTCCCGACGGCGATTCGAATTTCATGGCCTACTTTCCCGGGGATGAATATGTCGACTGGTGGGCATTCAATCCCTTCTCCACCAGTCATTTAACTCATCCCGACGTGTTTGATTTTCTCGACAGCGCGCACGTCCACCAGCGGCCCGTGCTTATCGGAGAATCGACCCCGCGGTATGTTGGGACTACCGGAGGGCAGTCGAGCTGGGACCAGTGGTTTGAGCCATTCTTTGATCTCGTGCACGCGAATCCAGGGATCAAGATGCTGTCGTACATCAACTGGAACTGGGCGGAGTTTCCGCAGTGGTCGGACTGGGGCGACGCGCGCCTGGAGATGAATCAGGTTGTGCGAGACCATTACGCGGCGGAGATGGATTCGGCAGCATACGTCCACGCGGTCTCGGAAGCAGAGTTCAGGAGTTTGCTGGGGTACAACGATGCGGTTGCTCCCGGAATGGTTACCGGACTTGCTGTCGCCGACACCTCGTTCCCCGGCATGATCGCCTGGGATCAGGTATCCGACGAGTCGGGCATCGCGCGGTATCTGCTGTTCAATGCAGGAGAACTCTACGACTACACCGGCAACTCGGCCTATTCGTTCGACCGCGGCCAGCCCGGCGACACGATGATGATCGCAGTCGTGCCTGTCGACCGCGCCGGCAATGCAGGTCAGGCCACGGACGAAATCGTCTTTGTCATACCGTCGCGCGCCGAGAATCCAGCCGACCAGATCGCAAATGGCGGCTTCGAGCAGGCATCGGATCCGTGGGAACTCGTCACTTTTGTGAGCGACGCCGCTGCGAGCTTTGACATTGACACAACCAATCCGATCGACGGTACGGGCAGCGGTCGCGTCCAGATCAGTGCCACCAGCGGAACGAACTGGCACATCCAGCTGCGACACTCGATCCGTGTGTCGGCCAACAAACGTTACGTGATCACGTACAGCGCTCGTGCCAGTCAGAACACAACGATCGAGACGTGGCTGCAGCAGGATCACTCGCCATTCGAAGGCTATGCGTTTCAGAGCATCCCGCTGACGACAGTGGCTCGGGCGTTTCGTGATACAGCGTTCGTGCGGGAGGACGACACGGTATTCCTGACATTCATGGTTGGCGGTTCTGGAACACCGGATGTGTGGTTTGACAACGTGTCGGTCATCGAGGAGGACTGGGAACCCGAACCGGTGGAACCGAAATCTCTCGAGAATGGCGGCTTCGAAGCAGGGTTAAGTCCGTGGATGCTAGATCTCAACGGACTCGCCAGAGCGTCGGCCGAGATAGATGACTCCGGTCAGATCGAAGGCCAGAACTCAGCTCGTGTTACGATCAGTCGGACCACCAACACCAACTGGCATGTGCAGCTGCGACAGCGCCTCGACGTCAAGGCGGGTGCGCAGTACGTCGTCAGGTACCAGGCGCGGGCGAACCAGGACACATCCATTGAAACCTGGCTACAGCAGAATCACACACCGTATCTCGGCTACCTTGAAAAGGTCGTCAACCTGACCACAAGCAACCAGGCCTTCGTCGACACGGCAATGGTGGATGCAGACGATACCGTGTTTCTTTCATTCATGATGGGCAACTCGGGAGTATCGCAGATATGGATCGACGATGTTTCCGTAACGGAGATCGGAGTCACTGATAACGATGACCCGACCGACGCGTTGCCATCGGGGTTCAAGCTTGATCCGCCGTATCCAAATCCGTTCAATCCGTCGACGCGGATCAGCTACGAGATACCGGAGTCGGGGCGGGTATCACTGCGTATCTACGACGCGGTCGGGCGGGAGATAACGCGGTTGGTGGATGGGTCACAGAATGCGGGCCGGTACGTCGCCGACTGGGATGCTGCGCTCGCCGCGAGCGGTACATACGTCGTTCGGCTTGCGGTCGACGGAAGACACATAGCCAGCAGAACACTGGTGCTGATCAAGTAGATCAGCCACGGGAGCTATCGGAGCCGGATAGTCACGGTCTCGGTCCAACTCCGGAGCCCCGACCAGCTCTCGGCAATAAGCCCGAGCGACACAGTCCGCCCCGGATCCCCCGGAGGCACTGACCAGGTGCCAGCGAGCGCGGGTACCGGGCACGAGGAGGTCAACGGGTCGACACGGAGGCGCTCGCTCTCAATCCCGACGCCGACCGTCGTCAGCATCGTCGCCCCGAGTTCCGCACGTCGAAGGCCTTCCGGGTCGCGACCCAGGTAGACGACCCGCACACCGTCGAGATTGCGGGCATCGACACGTGCAGGCGGGTCTCCCGGCAAGACCACAAGTGTGTCTTGCTCCCCCGAGGACAGTTCACGAAAGAGAACGGTGAGTGTGAGCTCGGGCGGCGAGCCGTCCGCGGGTGGAGGCGGCAGGCAGTCTCGGCTGGTGCACCCGATAAGAACGAAGCACCCCAGGGCGATCGGTCCTATGCGCGCTCTCGGAGTCATGACTTCTTGATGTGCAGGAAACGCGTTTGGAGCGAGAGGCTCCGATCGTGGAACGCATTGTTCTGTCGGCAGGTTCGACAAACCCACCACAGCGCTGCACCCGCGTATCGGGCGTGACAATCGCGGGAGGTCTTATCTTGCGTCTCGTTACGCCCAGTTACACCTTCAAAATGTCAGCACGTCTTCGGTTTTTGCTGCTTCAAGTTCGAAACCCGGGGGATCCGATGATTCCTCAGGAGGTGGACTGTTTTGCATGGGCACTGGGGTGTGGCACGGAGCAGATTCATGTTTTTGACCTGTTGACGGGAGTCCCGACGCGTTCGCAGATTGCGGCGGTCGATGCCGTACTTCTCGGTGGTAGCGGCGACTACTCTGTTGCGCGAGGTGGACCCTGGCTTGAGGCCGCGCTTGATGCCATGCGCGATCTGCATCGACTATCGAAGCCGACGTTCGCCTCCTGCTGGGG
>JABDKH010000253.1 GCA_013002345.1 Rhodothermales bacterium | reverse complement strand
CGGCAAGAACGGTTGCTTCCTGAAGAGGCGAGCTGATGTTCAGGAACAACAGCTAGACGACGGGATAAGGCCGGCCGATTCCGGCTATGGCGTGGAGCCCGACGGCTGTGAGGGGCGCCTCTATATTGGTAACGCGACGCCGGGAGAGCCAGAGCTCATTCAATCACCCACCGGGAATTACATGGCATTCTACGACGGCGTATACCAGTCCATTACCCGCGGTCTTCCGGAGCCCGTGCCAGCCGACGATGGTGTTCGCGTGATGCGGATCATCGACGCGGCATTCCGCAGCCATCGCGACGGTGCGGTAGTGCGCTGCTAGACCGGGTCGAGCGACGTCAGATCGGCGATGCGGATCGCGCGGCCTTCGTCGATACTCTTGCGGGCTGCAATGCCGATCAGCACGGACATTGCGCCGTCACGTACGTCGGCTGACAGGTCGAGGTCCGGTCGTTTGTCGATACCGCGGAATATTCGATCGAACATGACCTGGTCGCCGCCCCAGTGACCCCTGCGGACGTAGGGGATCAACTCGCGTTCGAATTCGTCGAAGTTCAGTTGTGTGACGATCTCGTGGTACTGCAACTCGGCTTTGGTATGGCTCGACTGATCCATCTCTTTAGCATGTAACAGTGACTGGTCCTGCTGTATCGCATCGAGCGAAGGCACGCCCTCCCAGGTTTCCATGCGACCCTTCGTGCCGTTGAAGGCGACGCGAAAACCCTCGTAGGGCGAGTACGTCGTCAGCGAGTAACTGACCTGCACGTCGTTTGCGTAGCGTATCTGTACGGCCATCTTGTCGAAGATGTCGATCTCTTTTCGCCACAGGCAGTTGTCGCGGATGTAGCCGTCGTAGCGCTCATTGGCGTGGTAAAGGTCCATCAGACGCTGATCTTTCGTCATGTCCCAGTGGTACTCGCACCTGTCCGTGTGCGGACAATCCATGCAGCGATCGCCGCGGAACGGGTTGTTGTGCCCGTAGTGTTCGAGGCCGCCATAGGCATGGACCTCGACGGGTTCGGAGTCGATCCACCAGTTGAGCAGGTCGAAATGATGCGCGGACTTGTGGCAAAGGAGCGTGCCTCCCTTGTCACGCAGGCCATGCCAGCGCCGGAAGTAGGACGCCCCGTGATAGGTATTCAGGTACCAGTTGAAATCGATCGACGTCAGGCGGCCAATCTTCTCGTCGAGCAGGTGTTCCTTGAGTCGGGAGAAGATAATGCCATTGCGGTAGTTAAGCGCGACGATCAGTTCGCCTTTCGAATCTTCGGCCGCGCCGAGGATCGCCTGGCACTTCGTCTCGTCCGTCGTCATCGGCTTTTCCGTAATGACGTCGAGCCCGGCATGCAGACCTTTGACGATGAACTCGTCGTGCGTCGAATCGACGGTCGTCACGATCACCAGGTCGGGCTTGGCCGCGCCGAGCATCGCGTCGAAGTCCGTGAACACGGGACAGTCGACGCCCATGTAGTTGAGCGCGTATTCGAGCCGGCCCGGGTTGATGTCGCAGAGTCCGACGTATTCGACGACGTCGCCGTAATTGTCGTTGAGGTGCTTGCCCCAAAAGCCGGTGCCGCGAACTCCGGTGCCAACGAGGGCAACACGTCGCTTCCCTTCTGAACCGAATAGCGGGGTCGATGCGAACAGTGCGCTCGCCGTGGAGGCGGTGATGAAGTCGCGCCGCGATAGTTTAGATTGGGTCATAGGCCTTTCCATTGATGGTTACGTTCTCGGCGACGAATCTTGAGACGTGCTCGACGATACCGACCTCATCTGCTCTCTCAACATCAACATCGATCAGTCGCAGGTCGCGAATCGGGTCCCGCTCGAAGCCGCGCACCTGGAAGACGCGCTGCGCGTTCCTGATCGACAGGTTATCGATGAGTATGTCCCGCACGATCGGATCGAAATCCCCTGCGTCGCCTTCCTCGTAGTAGTAATTAATGACGATGGCGTCCTGGACCTCGCCAACCGTGATATCCCGGTATCGCAGATGCTCGATTAGGCCGCCGCGTACCGAGTTGGTCTTGATGCGAAT
>JABDKH010000252.1 GCA_013002345.1 Rhodothermales bacterium | reverse complement strand
GACTCAGGAAGTCGAATGCTCATCGTGCTCATTTTCGATCCTCCAACTCTTGGAGCAGGGTTCCGGGCGTCAGGACAGCGATCCCGAAGTGCTCGTCGACTCCGGCGAAGTCACGCACGTTGTGAGTGACTATCGCTTCCACTCCCGCGCCGACGGCCACTTCCAGCACCATCTCGTCTCCAGCATCGCGAAGAAACGGTCGCCACAGGAAGTAAATCTCCCGCTTCTCGCCGATCTCACACAGGTAATCCAGGAAGGGCTCGATCCTCCAGTCGTCTTGGCCCATAAAGCGCCTGAGGGTCGCCTCATACTCGAGTACTAGCGGCACCGACACACAGGGCGTCAGCTCAGCCGCTCCCTCCAGTAGTTCAAGGACTCGGAACGAAGCCCCGTCCCGGGACTTGAACGCAGCCACAAGGACATTGGTATCCAGAACAACCCGCATCATGTGGTACGCTATGTGATACCAACCCAGGGGGCAAGAGTTTCCCTCCGGGACCTCAGGCGGCTACCTAATCTGTCCGTCGGTCCCTCGTTCTAACGTCCCGGAATTCTGCTGCCGCACCCGCACGTTTAGCAAACCACAGGCGTTACCAGAGATGCCCTCGACGCCTTCGCGGACAACAGCAATTCCATGTTAGAGAGTGCTTCACAAGAAGTGACCCTACCCGCCGTTCTCCAGATACCGCTGGACCTCTAAGGCAGTGTCCCGCAGTCGCCGTTGGTTTTCTACGACTGCCTGCTGGAGCCCACTCAGGCCCAACATGAGGTCTCGGACCTCACGCCGCTCAGCCGCTGTCCACCTTAGGTCAGCAGCCACACGCGCCACGGCGGGTGTCACGACCATATTCTGGAAGTCGACTGTCTGAAGGTTGAACCTCCGCTTCTCCTCAAGCAGGCCGGCCCAACGGGAGAGAAGTAGCCGGAGGGGTCGGTCGTCCACAGCTCTCAAGTTTCCACTCTCCACGAGCGCCTGAACTATCCCCATCGCCGGATCGAAGCCCGCCCAGTCAAGGTAGCCACCCAAGCGACGCGTCAGTTCCTCGTCAGATACTGCCGCAAGCTCAGCGTCAGTGAGCCTTGGCAAGAATCCGAATCGAATCTGGGTTGTGTCGTTGACCGAGATATCTGACTCGAGGATTCGGAGATTCGCCTCGAACTCCGCCAGCATGTCCTCACGGAGTTCGCGCTCAAACTGTCGATCCGCACGCTCCGACCACCATGACTCGGCGGCCAGCGCGAGAAACACGCCCAAGAGAACGACCACGAACTCGCTGAACAGACGCCGTGAGCTCCTCGGCGTAGCTCTCTTCATGGGCGCCTCAGCGACTTCCTGGCTCATCAACCTCCTATGGGTCGGAGCACTTGACCGGGGTCTTCAGCCGCCACGCTCTCAGCACTCTCTAACGTCCCGGAATTCTGCTGCCGCACCCGCACGCATAGCAAACCATGGCGCTACCAGAGATGCCGAATGGCCTTTGCGGACAGCAGCAATTCCATGTTAGGGAGTGCCGCGAGGAACTACGAGGCGCGCTTCCCTTCCCGGATGGAATCAGCGAGTAGTCGCAGAGCGTCGTTGACCGCCTGGCCGTCCTTGAAGACTTCGGCCACGTCAGGTGCAAGGACAATGACGTTGCTCCCCTTGGCGAAGCGCTCAGCATACTTGCCGCGTACTGCGCCGCTGAAGTCGTACTCCTCGCGCATCTCGTCCGGGTCTCTACTCGTGCTCATAGGCTTTGCGCTCGGCAGTGGTGGCCGAGCGGGCGCTGATGATTCGGATCGTATCTCCGTCCTCGGCGTGCGCCACGACAACGAGGCGGTTTCGATACGATACACCTATCAAGATGAATCGCTCTTCACCCACAGAGTGGTCTGGATCGGGGACAGTCAAGGAAAGGGGATCACCGAACGCGGTAGCCGCCTCCCCGAAATCGACTCCATGCTTCTTTAGGTTCGACTCGGCCTTGGCCGGATCCCACTCGAAGTGGAGCATCAAACTCCTCAGTCCAACGGATGGCGGTGGCCGCGCTCCCTAACGTCTCGGGATTCTGCTGCCGCACCCGCACGCTTCGCAAACCACAGGCGTTACCAGACGTGGCCTCGACGCCTTCGCGGACAGCAGCAATTCCAAGTTGGAGCGCAGCGGCGACAGGATCCTGGAACCAATTATACGCCATTGACGTATACTACGCCAACGACGTACGATTGAGGATGGTAATCAAGGAAACGCCTGTCTTCAGCAAGCAAGTCGCGAAGCTGCTGGACGCTGAGTCCTATCGGCTACTGCAACTTCGTTTAGTTCAAGACCCCGGTGCTGGAGCGCTCATTCAAGGGACGGGCGGGCTGAGGAAGATCCGTTGGCAGGGCTCGGGGAGGGGAAAGCGTGGCGGGGTCCGCGCGATCTACTACTGGGCGACGGAGGATGGGCAGATCCTCATGCTGCTGATGTACCCGAAGAGTGAAAAGGACGACCTGTCAGCGGACCAGAGAAAGGTCCTCGCTGCCCTGGTCAAGGAGGAGTTCAAATGAAGGATGAGCTATTCGAAGAACTCGTGCAGAGCGTGAAGGAGGGCGGCGCGATTCTACGCGGAGAACAAGAGCCGTCGCGGACGATGTCGTTCGACGACCCCGATGTCGCCGTAATCCGAGAGGAGTATGGGCTGTCCCAGGCGAAGTTCGCCGCCCTTCTTGGGATCAGCGTGCGCACCCTGCAGAACTGGGAGCAGGGTCGTCGCCACCCTCAGGGCCCGGCCCGAGTCCTACTTAGGGTTGCAGCGAAGCACCCCCGGGCGGTCCTCGATTCGGTGAAGTAGTCCTCACCTTCTGGGCTGCGCTCTAACGTCTTGGGATTCTGCTGGCGGCCCCCGCGAGGATAGTCACCCCCAACGCCGCCCGTCCCAAGTACCTGAAGAGGCGCACCCGCACGACGAGGCGCAAGCCGGTGCTCACCCGACGACCCGT
>JABDKH010000251.1 GCA_013002345.1 Rhodothermales bacterium | reverse complement strand
ACGGATGACCGCGGGACGGGGCGACCGTGGAACGGGAATGACTCTGGGCCGGGGATGACGGCGAGTCTGGGACAGCAGCGAATCTGGCAGGACGTTCGTCTCGTCATGGCCGCGCTCCGTCCTTGCGAAAGCGAGGGCAGGCGGCCATCCATTCAAGCTACAGGATGACCTCAACCTCCCATGGATCCCCGATCAAGTCGGGGATGACTGTGGGCCGGGGATGACCGCGGGCCGGGGATGACGGCGAGTCTGGGACAGCTGCGAATCTGGCAGGACGTTCGTCTCGTCATGGCCGCGCTCCGCCCTTGCGTATGCGAGGGCAGGCGGCCATCCATTCAAGCTGCAGTTGACCGGACCTGCCATGGATCCCCGATCAAGTCGGGGATGACTGGCCGCGCCCTTCCAACACCCGACACTACTACCGCACTTCGACGATCTTAAGCCCGCCCAGTCCGGCCGCGACAATCAGATAGCGGTTCTTGTATGCCACGTGGTTGACAGACTGCAGAGCGTCAAACTGGAGCTGACCCAGAAGAGTCAGATTCTGAGGCGCTTCGCTTCCCGTGGCATCGAAATTCGTTTCACCTTCCGCCACGTACACACCCGCCTCTCCGTTCGAAATAAACAAGAGGTCATCATCCGCGGACACGGCGTTTGTCACCACAACTGACGGATCGAGTCCCAGACTCGCCGGATCGGGCCGGGGAACGCTTCCGAGAACCGCTCCGGTGTTCACACTCAAGACCTGTACGCCACCCGGACCTGCCGCGATGAACGCCTTGCCCCCTATCACTTCCACCGTAGTCTTCGACTCGGCCACATCCGCCCCGGTGAACGCATACGTTCCAAGCGGATTGAGCGTCGCTTCATCAAATACCGAGATCTGTCCTGGTGTGCCCTGAGCCACAACGATCTTTCCACCCTCGACGTCGACCCAGCGTGCGTCGTGCAACTCCAGCATCTGGTCCGCCTGCCATGTCGTGGGATTCACGACCTCCAATCCACCCGTATTCCCTGACGTCGCATACACGGCAGATCCGGTTGATGCGATACCGGTTCCTGCGTAGCTGCTCAGACCGACTCGCTGGTTGTCTTCCAGAATCAGGTTGAAGCCCTGTAGACCTAGGACCTCCATGACCGACGGATACTCAAATGTCGGATCTCCCGTTGCCTGGGCCATGTAGACGTCGCTATCGAAGTACGCAACCGAATTGACATCGGCGTCCTCGAATACAGCGGACGATTTCAGAACGGGGCGCTTCGCATTCGTGATGTTAAACACATCGACCGCACCGACGTAATCCGGCCCCCGCATCCCGTAGCTCACAATCGCGAAATTACCTCGCATCGAGACCGATGTCGCTTGCAATACTTGACCATCGACTACGGGCGGAGACACAGCGGCGACGAGCCTGAGACTGAATGCAGCAACTTTCCCGGTCTTCGGATCACCGCTGATCGGGACATCGTCGTCGTGATAGGTGATCCGAGATCCAAGCGTGCCCTCATCGTTCGTGATGTTTACACGATCGTTACTCATGTCGCCGGGGTTGTCGGTTTCAACCGCAGTGGGTCCGTCTCCGCTGCACGCCGATATCATGAATGCTAACAGTAGGGACACTAATACGAGAGGTCTCGACATCGGTAGATACCATATGTGGATGACTGCGGATACCGGCGCGTCGGCGACGGTTCACGTATGGTATCGGGCAAATGTGCGGGATTTGAAGTGCACGAGTCGCTGGACTAGGAGTGATTGTAGGCCCGTTGAGGACGCACGCGACCTCCGGAAACCGTTCTCGCGACCTAGAATAGCCGCCAGAGGGACTCAGGCGCCGTCGCGGCCTTGAACCGCGTGTACCACAGACACGGCCAGTAGAGCATAACGAGCCCGACTACCCACATCACATACAGCAGACCGTAACCCGTACCGCTAGAGAAGGGCAGTCCAAGTACGAGATAGACGTACAGATGAAGCACATAGAAGAACAGCGCCGTGCGGCCGAACACCAGCACTGCACTCGCCCGCTTTTCAAACGCGTGCTGCCACCGGTTGAAGGCCGCAAGCAATAGCAGATTGACCCCGATCGTTACGGAGACAAAGGCAAGGCTCGGTGGATACTTCGTGACATGGAGGAAGCTCATAAGGGTGGATCCATCCCACAGGTGAAAGCTCCCGAAACCACCTCCCAGCCGCACAATGATAAACAGCACCACGAGCGATGCTCCGCCCAGCGATGCGAACCGGAATCCTCGGTCAGAATCCAGAGACAATACGTTGCCCAGAGCCATCCCGAGAAGCGTGATTCCGATCCAGGGGATGACGGGATACAGGACAAAGATGAAGTCGGTGTGCCCGGGAATCAGCAGGGCGCGAAGCCACGGCGAAAAAAGCTCGGCAACAGACTCGGGGCCCGGCATGAGCATTTGCGTCGCCAGGATCGCCCCTGCACCTGCGACAGCCAGTACCCACGTCGGCAGCCGCACGAGCACGCTGCACGCAATCATGGAAACTCCCAGACCATACAAGACTCCCAGCCCCAGCATCATCTGGCCACCCCCGCCCGGCATGATCATCTGGAACGCAAGCGCGGACGGGTCGGTCGTGAAGAACGAGATCGCCCACGGCACGACTTCTATGGTCTGCCCGACGAGGACGAGAACCGCGCCGCGCACGGCCAGATGGCGAGCGATTCTACCCGTGCTCCATCCGGATCGTGTTCTCGATGCCGTCAAAAGCGCAATGCCGGCGCCCATGAGCAGAAAAAAGCCGGGGGCGCACAGGTGTGTAATCCACCGGGTCATGAAGGATAGCCACGACGCATGCTGCGGCAGGGCAACACCCCAGAACTCCGACGGATGCGCCCTTGCTACGAAGTACGCGCAGTGGTCGATCGCCATCAAAATCATGATGACGCCTCGGAGCACGTCGAGTGCAACAAGGCGCGGGCGAGCCAATAGGGGCGAGTCAGTCACGAGCGTCGGTAACGTCTGATGAGTTCAACTCGAAAGTAGATGCCCGGACCTGAATGGTGCAAACCCGGATTACGTGAGCGAGATCGTCTCATTCAAGTCTAATTCACCGGCCTCCGGTCTATTTACCGTGACCTGAGAGTTAAATCGAATCGAAATGGGTCGAAAACAACGGTGGCCGAGACGATCGCCCTTGCGATCCGGGATTTGATATTTAGAGGTACTGGTGATGATGGAATACAGGCACGCGTACGAGCCCATCCTCAGATGGCGTGCGCTGGCAATCAGCACCGCGGCCATCGTGGCGGCGGTAGTGGTGCTCGACAGCATTCTGTAGTCGAAGCTGTTGAGACGCAGACATAGAAAAAGCCCGGCCTGATGGAAGTGCCGGGCTTTTCTGCTGCGGAATACTCGGCCCCTGGCTGGTATCGATCCCGAGAGAGGCGAATCTAGAGGATCCGGTCGAGTACCATGTCGCAGCACTTTCGGCGGAACTCGTCTGCCAGTTCCTCACTCATGCCGTTCTGCTTGATGGCGTGGTCCACGGCCTTCGAGAGCTGCTGGGCCAGACTCACGATCACGGCCGACTGGCCGCTTCGCTCACTATCTGAGTTGAGTTCACCAAGAAACTCGACAATTGTGGTGTCGAGACGCTTGGAGATGCTATGGAGGAGGATTTTGCGCATGTTCTGAGCGACGATTCTGTGACGTCGCATAGAACTAGAACGCAGAAATGTCAGGATTTGGGGTTGGGCGTGGTCATAGAAACTGGAGTGCTGAATGGTCGCCACGAGCGAAGATCCCGGACCGTCTGAAGACACGATGGAGCCTGTCTCGATGCGAATCTGCTCGGAACCGGTATCCGAACGGCACCCGTTAAGCGGCAGAGTCTACTCTCCGGTCGAAGCGTGCTAGAGAGTCACGCGACTCCGGAATGTCGATGTTCAAGTGCTCAGACGGTCCACTCTTTTCTGTTCAAGCGGGACTACCGTATCCAACTCAAAGCTGATCGAGTTCGTCCTGATACCTTGCTGCGATTTCCGACCTCCCGGACTCCCCGTACAATTCAACCAGTCGCTCCAGCGTCTTGCGTAACTCGGTCCTGCCCACTTCCCCCGTCGACAGTAGAAGGGCCTCTCGCGCCTCGATCAACAGCAGTTCGGCTTCCTCGCGTTTTCCCTGCTCAGCCAGACACCGGGCAAGCAACGAGGCAGACGCCGCAGTGCGCCAGTGATCCGCCCCGAATCGCTGCTGTCTTTCTGAATAGGCCTCTCGGAGCAACCCTTCGCTGTAAACGAGTTCACCACGATCCAGCAACAGACCACCCAGCAGGTACCTGGTTCGCGATTGTCCGTTGTCAGGCTCACTCACGACACCCCAGATCTTCATGGCATCCTGCAATACGGTTTCGGCCTGTTCAGTCCGACCCAGACTCGCCAGCGTGGATGCGACATCGTTGAGCGAATTGGCCGTGTTCTTATGATTTCGACCGAAGTGCTTCTCCCTGATTTGCAGCGCCTCTTCGAACAGTTCGAGGGCCTCCGCATTATTTCCCCTTGCCGACAAGACGTTACCAACCTGTCTGAGAGCGGTCGCCACGCGGTAGTGCGATTCACCATACACCTCGCGACGAATGTCAATCGACTGCCGCAGGTGCGCCTCCGCCTCGTCGTAACGGCCAAGCAGACGAAGCGGCTGGGCCAGATTATTCATGGCCATGGCAGAATACCGATGTCGGGGACCAAAGAGTTGCTTAAGGATCTCGAGACTTTCGGACTGAGTCTCAACGCTTTTCTCGTACTCACCTCGTTGTTGGTACAAACTGCCGAGAAACGATAGGGCACTTGACACCGCAACGCTTGTGTCGCCGTCGAGCACGCGCCGCATCGCGACGTGATCGATGTGCAGCTGCTCGGCCTCGTCCAACTCACCCCGACCACCGAGGATTATGGCCAGATTCCGGGTCGCGTCGGCAACGCGTTCTTCCGTACCCGGCACGTCTTGCAGTAACGATCTGCTTTCGCGCAGAAGGGCTTCGGCCTCAACAAGCCTCCCTGCGCGCTGTTCAATCAGGCCCAGATTACCGACAAGCGAAGCGAAGCCTTCTCCCTCGGCGCCTTCCGCCGATCGATATATCTCCAACGCTCTGCGGTAGTAGTGCGCGGCCAGCGAGTCGTCGTTCTGGTAGAAGTACGCAGTGCCAAGCCGGTTCATCATCCGGGCAACCGTCGCATGCTTCTCGCCGTGCACTTCCGACGCGACACCCACCGCTTCGCGTGCATACACCGCCGCAGCCTCAAAGTCACCTCGGCTCACGCTTAGATCCGAAAGTGCTTCAAGTGTAAATGGTAACTCACTCGATTCGGTCGCCGGGATCCCGCGAAGAATGTCGGCACTCCTGGTAAGCAACTGCTCTGACCTGTCGAATTGACTCAGGCGGTGATACACATCTCCGATCACGTGGGCAAGTCTTGCCTGCACTTCAGGCTCGTCCTCAAGGTCGTCAAGTTCCTGCACACCGCGATCCACCAGATCAAACACAGTGAGCGTGTCGCCCTGCGATTTCTCGAGGTCGCCCGCTTCGAAAAGACCAGCCAGAAAGGTTGCGACACGCTCGGACTTTGCCCTTTCGAGCGTTGCAATCTCGGCAGCCGCCTCGGCCTCAGCCCGCGCCCTCGTGATCTGCACCGCGTAAGCCGTAGCCCCTGCAAGCAAGACGACTACGGACGTCGCGACGACCGCAACGCGCCATCGATATCGCCTGACGAATTTTTGAATTCTGTAGCCTGTGCTGCCTTGTCGGGCAGATACCGGAACACCATCGAGAAACCGTTGAACGTCTGCCGAAAATTCGCCCGCAGACGCATATCGGTCTTCCGATTCCTTCCGCAGCGACTTCAACACAATCGCATCGACGTCACCAGCGAGAAGTTTGGAGCGGGTCTTCCGCTGCTGCTCCGTCAAACTCACAGAGGTATCGCGCACCGCAAGGCTTGGGCGGTCGGGGTCATCCTCACAGATAGTTCTCTCCAGTTCGAACACGGAGCGGTCTTCGCCTCGGAATGGCCGTACACCTGTCAGGATTTCGTACGCAACAACTCCGAGTTGGTAGACGTCGGTCGCTGTCGTCGGAGGTCGACCCAGGATCTGCTCGGGCGAAGCGTATTCGGGCGTCATCCAGCGAGTGCCCGTTTGCGTTGCAGCAAGATCGGCAGCCCCGTCGCCACCCAGCACCTTCGCGATACCGAAGTCGAGGAGCTTAACGCTGCCGTCCGGTGTCACGAGGATGTTAGACGGCTTGAGGTCGCGATGAATAACGAGGTTGTAATGTGCATAGCGGACAGTATCCGCCACGTCCCGGATCAACTCCAGCCGCTGTCTGAGATTCAGGCCTTGCTGCTCGCAATAGTCGTCGATCGGTGACCCGTTGACATACTCCATCACGAAGTAGGGGCGGCCATCGTCCAGGACGCCGCCGTCGTACACTCTCGCGATGTGCTCGTGTTCTAGCGAGGCCAGAATCTGACGCTCGCTCAGAAACCTCCGTCGAATGTCAGTCGCAGGCAGACCCGTCTGCAAGACTTTGACCGCGACACGCTGTTCGAACTCACCGTCATCCCGGTTACCGAGATAGACGGCGCCCATTCCCCCACGGGCAATTTCGGCCGTGAGACGATACGGTCCCACGCGCTCGGGCATCTCGAGGATATGTGCGGAGTCTGCAATCAGCTCGACGGCGGATTGCGAAGCCGAGTCTGACAGAAATCCGCCGGCATTGTCATGCGCCCTCAGCATCCCCTCCACCTCGTCGCGAAGATCGTCCTGGCCGCGGCAGCGATCGTCGAGAAACGCCGATCTCTCACCGGCGGACATGTCTACCAGCGCGTCGAAAAGCTCGTCGATTTCCTTCCAGCGACTGGTATCCATGGCGAAACAGTGAGTATCCGGGGAATGGAGCCACCGAGCCAACCCGCGTCTGGCTCCAGACACCCCGCGCAACACGAGGCTAAAGGCCGATGATACAGAAATTGGACAGTCCGAGCCACACGTGCAAATCGGTTGGCTATGAGCGTCCCGTCGGCGGCTGCTTCTTCACCGGGGCTGTGGGAGATATCTGACTTCGGCGGCTTTGCTAGCCGTCAGCGTACATCTCTTTAAACAGCCAGGCCCGAGCCTTGACCCAGTCCCGGCGAACGGTCCGTGGCGAAATCTGGAGCACCTCTGCAATCTCTTCCTCCATCAGCCCGCCAAAGAACCGGTACTCCACGACGGTGGAAAGCCTCTGACTCCGGTGCGCGAGTCGCTCGAGCGCCTGGTCCAGGGACAGCAGAAGTTCTGCCTGATCGTCTATCTCGATATGGTTCTCCTCCAGCGTAAGACGATTCATCCCGCCCCCGCGCTTTGCTGCGCCGCGGCGGCGTGCGTAGTCGATCAGAATGCGACGCATGGCCCGGGACGCAACAGCCCGAAAGTGAGCCCGGTCTTGCCATGCGATACTCTCCCGATCCATCAGCCGGATGTATGCCTCGTGGACAAGGCCCGTAGTGTTCAGCGTGTGCCCCGAGCGCTCACGACCCAGATGGTGACGCGCTATTCGCTTCAACTCGTCGTAGACGAGCGGAAAGACATCCTCAACTGCATTCCTGTCCCCTTCACGGATGCGCCGCAGGAGACGGGTCACGTTTCCGCCGTCGCCCATATGTGCCCTGTGTCCTGACCGTGTTTACATGAGTGCGCTGATAATAGTGAAAATAGACGGGTCTTGACTAACCAACCCGTCATCATCGGCACGGTCGATGGAAACCATCGGCCGTCATTGCGAGCACTCGCTAGCCGATCCGTAACGCTATATCTAGTCATCGTGAGCGCAAGCGAAGCGATCCGGGACGCTTCGGTCGACTCCAGGTCCAGGACTACCGCGGCTGCTTACGCAGCCTCGCTCTGACCGCCCGTGTCACAGATCACGAGCGTCAGTGAGGTCCGCGGCCTTCGAAACGGAGTCATTTGACCTTCACCATCGGCAGCACAACCCTCCTGCCGTCCGAGGACAGCTCCGCGAAGTACGTGCCGCTGGCCACTTCGCGACCAAACGCGTCCATCCCGTCCCAGTTTACTGTATACGCACCTCCGGCATACCAGGCATCATCCACGAGTACGGCCAACTCTCGCCCCAGCAGGTCCACAATAGCCAGGCGCACCGGCGCCCCCGACACCATGTTGAATCGAATCTCGGTGGTGCTATTGAAAGGATTCGGGAAGTTCTGCGACAGCGCGAACAAGCTTTCTGGCAGGTCAACGTTCTCGATTGGCACAGCTCTACCGTCAACGGTAACGAAATCGCTCGGGCCACTCTCGACGGAATTGACATTGACCGCAGCCACGAAATAGTGATACGGCTCCGCCGCCACACCCGGCGCATCCACGACGCTCGCCTCACCTGTGACCGTCAGCAAGTTCGCCGGATCCTGCATCGCCGCAACGGGGTCCGGCACGCCGGCGGATCTCACCCGGTACACCGCAAACCGACGAGCCTCCGGTTCAAACTCCTGCGGGAACGGGATATCCCAGGACACTTCAACCTCGACGTCGCTCACCCACGTGCTGGCGATGTTGAACGGCACGCCAGGCTGCAGTTGCTCCGACCACGGAAACGAAGGCGTCAGCGCAGGGTAGCGATACAAATCCGACTTCAGAGAATCCGCGAAGCCTTTCGACTGGAAGTCCGTGATGTTTCGTGCCCGAAAGAAGACGCTGCCGGGAATATCGTTGGTCCGATTGAACCGAACCTGCCGCGGAATTTCGGACGCACTGAACAGCGTACCTGAGAACGTGGACCGCTCGCTTCGGTACAATCCATGACCCGGGTAAAGATGCCGGCCACTACTCACGGACATCCACCACGGAGCGAGCTTCCCGTAGTCCTGTGAACCCCCGAACGCCCAGTAGAGTTGTGGCACCAGGTAGTCGATCCACTCATTGGCCATCCACGTCGGCGCATCCGCGTAGATCACGTTGTACGCGTCGAGGCCCGTTATGCCCGTCGGGGTTCCATTTCGCCAGATGCCGAACGGACTGATCCCGTACTTCATATCCAGCTTGACCGCCGAGATCTGCTCGTGTACCTCCCGTACGAACGTGTTGATATTGTCTCTACGCCAGTCGGCAATGGACGTAAACGCTCCGCCGTACGTAGCGAACGTTTCGGCATCCTGTGAGCCGATCTGGTTTGGCGGATACGGATAGAAGTAGTCGTCAAAGTGCACGCCGTCGATATCGTACCGCGTCACGACATCCACGATGACATCGATCACGTACTGACGCGCTTCCGGAATGCCCGGGTTGATGATTCCGATGGCGTTGTTGATGTAGAGCAGCCACTCGGGATGCCGGATCGTGACGTGCGTCGTGTCGAACGCGTACCCTCCACTCACATTCCGATTCGCCCGAAACGGGTTGAACCACGCGTGCAATTCCATTCCGCGACGGTGCGCCTCCTGAATGGCAAACGTCAGCGGATCATAGAGTGGGCTGGGCGCCTTCCCGGATTCCCCGGTCAGCCAGTACGACCATGGCTCGATGGGCGACTCGTACATGGCGTCCGATTCAGACCGGATCTGAAAGAAGATCGCGTTTACGCCCGCCTTGTGAAGTTCGTCGATCTGCCGCTCAAGTGTCGCCTGCTGTTGCGACGTGGTCAGAGACCGTGAAGTGGGCCAATCAAGGTTGACGACGGTCGCGATCCAGGCCCCTCGAAACTCGTGCTTCGGCAACGGCTGCGACATGACGCCGGGAGCTTCGATCATCCCGGCAATGACTATGGCTGAAAGCAGTATCGATCTAAACATGGGCTTCCGCTATCTAATGACGACCATCTGTACGGTTCGAATCCTTCTTCCAAACCGCGCTCGGGTAAAGTACACCCCGCTCGGCACTCCGGTTGCGTCCCACTCGAACTCCACCGGTCCGGCGGCATACTGCCTATCGTCCGTCAGTCGGGCAATCTCCTCGCCGAGCAAACTGAAGACGGCGACAGAAAGAGCGCCGGACTCAGGGAGGTTGAGTCGAATCGTCGTCGATCCTCTGAACGGATTCGGATAATTCTGCATCAACTCGAACGAGTTCGGCACGTCGCCTTCCTGTTCTACGCCCGTGACTACGGCAGGACGCGTAATCGACAGATCGTCTATGACGATCGAGCCGGTCGCGCTGGCTCCGGCGGAGCGTGAAAGCTGAATGCTGTCAAATATCAGATTGCCGTCGAGCACTCCGTCACCGATCCACACACCCGTGCCGTCTCTCGCCGGCCGCCAAGAAATCAAACGCCACCCGTACCAGTCGATCGTATACCACGGACTGACTTCATGATTTCCGGCCGCGACGACCGGGACGCGATCGTCGACCGCGAACCGCAAGAGCGTCCCGCTCCCATCCCCAAAAACATAGGTCTCAAGTGCATATGTCGAGTCGAACACCACTGCCTTTGGCGCACCGCCCACCAGATACTCACGGAGGAGCGTGCTGCCCGCGCCCTCCTCCCACTCGAAATCGACTCGCAACGCTGTCGCACTTCCGACTCCGAGATGTACGATCCGGGTCTCGGCAGAACGGGACGTCGAACCCGGGACGATCCCGGTGGTAGATCCGCTTTGTCCCGGCACCCACCAGTTGGTCATAAGATCCGATTCGAAATCGTCGATGATGTCACGCTCGACGTTCGTGGCGCCGGTTGAAAAATTGAATTGTTGCTGCGTCGTCCGCTGATTGCCGACCAGATCCTTAAGCCCCGGCGCGATCGTAACGATGTAGGACGTCAACGGCTGCAGCGCCTGAGCGGGGAAGAACGACAACACGCTCCTCTCCCCGACCGCATGGTGCGCCTGCAAACCGGCGACGGCGTCACCGGAGCCGGTGATCACGCGGATCTGATCCGGTGAAATGCTCGTTGGGTCAACTTCCTCGTTGATTACCACGGTGACAATCGGATCCAGTTCGACACCCGCCTGCCGAATCGCAGGGTACGTGTCTGCGATACCGGGGGCCTGCGTATCGGCCGGTCCGGTCGTAAAGGAGATCACAAAATCGTCTCCGCCTACTCCGTCCCCGTTCCCGTCAAATGGATCTCCGAAGGCGCCCGTCGCCGACCCGGCCAGCGTCAGGGTCATCGCTGTGAGCGGCAAGAGTGAATCCGGCCTGACGGTCAGCGTAAAGTCATTGTTTGACCACAGGAAACGTCCACCGACTGCCGGCTCAAGCGAGAACGCACTCTCGACCGAAGCGCGATTCATTCCGCGACTGAAATTGATGACGATCGGATCGACAATTCTGAAGGCCCCTGTCCCCTCCCCGGGTGTCGACGAGACGACGGTCGGAGGAACGTTCGATACCAGTTGAACATCGAAGAACGTGAAGAACGAGTCGACCGGTTCGACGAGAAACTCGTCTGCCTCGAAGCCGGGCGCAGCGACTGCTACGGTCTGCGTGCCGGGCGCCACGTCTTCGAGATAGTAGAATCCGTTTCGAAGCAGATTGGGATCGCCGCTGTAAAAGCGAAACAGCGACGCATGGGTGTCGGTCGTGTATGTCTCTCCACCGATCGTGATCGTCGCACCGTTCAGCGCTTTTCCCGT
>JABDKH010000250.1 GCA_013002345.1 Rhodothermales bacterium | reverse complement strand
CCGGGTCGCCGGTGCTCGGGTCGAGTTTCGCGTTGACCTCGATGGTGAGGTAGAGCTTGTTGAGGGTCTGGTCGACGCCGCGGAGATCGATGATGCCTCCGTTGTTGTGTAGCTCGACTCGGTCGAGGTCGCTGCTGATCGCTGCTCCGCCGTCGGTTGCCGAGATGGTGGCCCACATCTGGTCGACCTTGGCCATCAGTTCGGCTGGCATGCGGACTTCGCCCCACTTGTTGCTGCCATCTGCGCAGGTGCAGGGGAGGATCTCGGTGCGAAGTTTGGCGTCGACGCAGGGGGTGAACCCGTCGGGGTTGAAGGAGTAGAAGATCGAGTCGTGCCCGAGCCCGATGATGCAGAACTCGGAGATCTGGGCGAAGCCGTAGGGACGGACACCCGAGCCAGCGCCGGTGTATGCAGCGTCGGTGGTGAGGGTCGCACCGTTGGGGCACGCCACGCCGCCGTCTTCCCAGCTCCAGCATCCGACACGGTTCGAGTTACCGCCAGCGAGGAAGGTTCGTTTGCCTTCCCAGCTGATTGCGTCGCCACCCCAGTTGCCCGAGAGGCTGCTGAATGCCGACGACATTCCCGAGATTGCTCCGAGATTGGTACCCGACAGCGAGACACAACCGCTGTTCCCCGAGACGACGTTGTACACGCAGATGCCGCTCTCGTTGCCAGCGGTGTCGTAGCGGAAGAAGGTCAGGTTGTCGTCGCCTCCGTTGCCGAGCGTGTTGTTGAACACCGGAGTGAAGCACGAGCTCCCGTTCGAGAGATCGACACACTGGAACATGACGCCGGTCTGTGTGTTCTGTGTGATGTAGAGCTTCGAGCCGAGCTGTTCACCGTTCGTCACGTAGTTCTGGCCGTCGTGCAGTCCTGCGAGACGGGAGTCACCGAACGCCGGGAGGTTCTGTGTGGCGGTGGAGCAGGGGGCCATCGCTGCGGTGACACAACCGAGTTGGCCGTCTTGGGTGATGATGTACAGGTCGCCGTCGTACTCCCACGGGCCGTTCACGTTGATCCAACCCGACCAGCCGCTCTGCGTCGAGTCGAAGAGGTCGACGAATGGGGTGCTGCAATAGCTGCGGGTGGCGGCGTCGAAACATGCGAGACCCGATCGGTCGGTTCCTCGATCACGAGCGGCGAAGTAGATCTTGCCGTTCGGGGCGATGTACTCGGTCGGACGGTTTGCAGTGTCGTAGTTCAAAGGGAAGTGCACGTTGCTCGAGCCGCTGCATTCGGACTTGGTCTCGACGTTCATGCAGATGATGTTGTAGTTCGAGCCGCTGTTCGAGTGATGGTTGACCGCCCAGATCTCTTCGATGCCGTCGGAACTCGGATCCTTGTCGAACAGGAGCGGGCCATACCCGTCGCCTTGGCCGGTTGCGGCGAAGCCGACGAACGGTGGGTTGATCTCGATCGAACGGGTGCATTCGGCACCACAGTTCGACAGGACAGCCGTTGACTTGCGGGTGATGGTGGGCGCGTCGCGTAGCAGGTTCGAGAAGTACTGGTCGCCGTCTGCGGTGAGCGAGACGCTCATGCCATCGGCCTCGCGGGTAATCGTGACGACGGTGCCGTCATCGGAGGTGATCGTGTAGATCGATTGGTCACCTGGAGAGTTGGGTGGCGGTGAGAGCTGCACTTCGGTGGGCGCCGTCGAGAAGCTGTGGCCGCTCGTCTCGAGGAGGCCGACGATCGTGCTGACCGCTGCCAGCATCGCCTCACGTTCGGCCTCGAGGCGTTGCGCGTCGCTCAGCTGGGTCCAGGTCTGGACGCCGGCTGTTTCGAAGTACGCCTTGTACTCGCGGTCGTAGGCCTGCATGCCGTTGAGCGACCCGACGTCAGCAGCACGCTGTTGGGCCTGGCCCTGGCGGTACCAGGCCCCCAGGTCGGTCGCGAAGGCTGCGATGAACAGCAGCAAGATCATGACGAGGGCAGACAGAATCAGAATCGCACCACGCTCGCGATCTGCGCTTCGGGACATCATGTTGCGGAGAGTTGAGCAACGGGTCACGCCGATCTATCGGCAGGACTCCCTACAGTCTGTAGTATTGGAGTGTGCTTTCATGCATCTGACCGACACGGGCAACGCTGGCTTGGCCGCTGCCGTGGTCGCGTTCATCGGGATCTCGATCCTGATAGCCGTGGGCGTTTCGCTCGAAACGATGAAACAGATTGACAGCCAGCTCATGATGCGTAACTACTAGGGTTTCCTTGGCAAGAAGAAGTGGCGCCTTCTTCGTGAGCTTCTGGGCGTAGACGATTGACTGACTGCATTCGTTGCAGTGGAGGATCGGCCCCATGACAGACAAGCCCAGCTTTCGAAGCCTTAGCAGCGGGATTCGATTGTCGTCGCGAATCCGAGTTGGAACGCTTGATCGACGACAGTCTGTAGGATTAGGGCTCCCCGGGCGGTTGAACCCACCTTCTATTGACTCACTCCCCAACGATATGGAGATCGAAGATGCCGCAAGCCAGTCCTAGTAACTCGAAGTCGCGTGCAGCCCGACGACGGTTGAGGCTTCTTTGGTTCGCTGCTCTCGGGCTTCTGGTGCTCGTCGCCGCCTGTTCGAGTGCGGGTCGTTCTGATGAGGGTGTAGTCGATGGTGTAGAACCGATTCGGCTACTTGACGCGACAGATTTCGCAGAGTACGTGCAAGAGAATCCCGAGGTTGACGTGATCAATGTGCACGTGCCGTATGAGGGGCACATTGACGGTACCGATGCCTTTGTCGATTTCGAACGGATACTCGAATATGGCGGCCTTCCTGAGAATCGTAGTGTCCCAGTGGCCTTGTATTGCCGGTCAGGTTCGATGTCGGGTACGGCGGCGCAGGACCTTGCTGAAGCAGGCTTCACCAACATTGTTGATCTCAACGGCGGGATGAACGCATGGACTTCGTCAGGAAGGGAACTCCTTCTTGACGAGCCGACATGAAGCCCGCGAGCCGTGAGAGAACACAAGGCTCATCGTGAAAGAACACTGCTCGATGTTGCTCGCTTCAGGACGCCAGCGCTGATAGCTGCTCGCTGAGGCCTTCGAGCCCAAGAGCGCCAACGTGAGTCGTCATATCGCCTGAGTCATCCATGAAGATGAACGATGGCTGGGTCGTGATCCCGTAGGAGCTCCACAGGGTTCCGTCATCATCGACTGCGTGTTTAAACGAACCCACGTCAAGCGTCGTGATGAAGTCGTTGATGGCCGCGAGTTCGTCGCGGCCAGCGACACCAATGAAATTCACGTCATCGCCGAAGATCTTGTGCGCCTCTGCGACCGCAGGGGCTTCTGCTCGACACGTCGGTCACCACGGTGCCCAGAACCACAAGACCGTGTCGGTTCCTTCCAGCGATCCGAAGTCGATTTGGCCGCCAGAGGCCGTTGCTGCGACAAGACTGCTGTCTTCTGCGGATTCGACCGACTGACTGTCTGAGCCGCAAGCTCCCGCCACAAGGGCAACAGCGAATGCGACGAGTGAGAGTCGGAGTCGCGAAGGCATGGAGGTCATCATACGTTGTGAAGGTTGAACTACTACGTCACGTCGTAGAGGGGTTGGTGTCGATGGTCGGTTAGGGGTGAGCTACTCGTCAGCGTGCTCAGCGTGAGAACCGTGATCGGCAACTTGAGCGTCGAACCAGGCGTGGATCGCGCCGATGACGTCAGCGTCTGTGGCTGTATAGGTCAGGGTTGCGCCGGCCCGGTGCGGGAGTAAGGCCACGTCGACCTCGTCGAAGCGCTCCTGAAGAACAGCCAGGCCTGGCATTGCTGATCCATGGATTGCCTCGGGGTCTGAGAAGTCGCCGGACTGAAATTTGGCCGCCTCGTC
>JABDKH010000249.1 GCA_013002345.1 Rhodothermales bacterium | reverse complement strand
ACACCGACATGATCTTTTATAAATATAAAGTCCGGTCATCCTGCAGCTTGAATGGATGGCCGCCTGCCCTCGCTTCGCAAGGGCGGAGCGCGGCCATGACAAGACGAACGTCTCACCGGACTCACTGCTGTCCCAGACTCGCCGTCATCCCCGGCCCGCGGTCACCCCGTTCCACGGTCACCCCGTCCCGCGGTCATCCCGGGCCCACGGTCATCCCCGGCCCACGGTCACCCCGTTCCACGGTCACCCCGTCCCGCGGTCATCCCCGACTTGATCGGGGATCCATGGCAGGTCCGGTCAACTGCAGCTTGAATGGATGGCCGCCTGCCCTCGCTTACGCAAGGGCGGAGCGCGGCCATGACGAGACGAACGTCCTGCCAGATTCGCTGCTGTCCCAGACTCGCCGTCATCCCCGGCCCACGGTCACCCCGTTCCACGGTCATCCCGGGCCCACGGTCATCCCCGACTTGATCGGGGATCCATGGGAGGTCCGGTCAACTGCAGCTTGAATGGATGGCCGCCTGCCCTCGCTTACGCAAGGGCGGAGCGCGGCCATGACAAGACGAACGTCTCACCGGACTCACTGCTGTCCCAGACTCGCCCTCATCCCCGGCCCACGGTCACCCCGCTCCACGGTCACCCCGTCCCGCGGTCATCCCCGACTTGATCGGGGATCCGTGGGAGGTTGAGGTCATCCTGTAGCTTGAATGGATGGCCGCCTGCCCTCGCTTACGCAAGGGCGGAGCGCGGCCATGACGAGACGCCCCCGAAAAGCTCCACAGAACACCCCGACGTTTGAAGACACCCCAGGAGCACCCCCACGTTTGAAGACCTCCCCAAGTTCGCAGAAAGCCATTGCGAATAGTCTCACGACCCCATACCATTTGCATACGGCTTGACACTCGACATGGCCGGAGTGGCCTCGAGTGTCGATTGACACTTCCGCCGATGCGTCTCGGGGCGCTATCGTGCGGACGAATGCATAGTTCAACGGGGTTAACGGTCATGATGAAATCGAGATGGTACAGCTTACCTGTCGGCCTGCTTCTGGTGGCTACGGTGGTGCTCAGCGCTGACGCGCAGGACGTTCCGGAGCCCGTGGATGAGGAGGCGATTGCTACTATTCGCGAGCAGGGTCTGGAGAACAGTCAGGTAATGGAATATTTGAGCTGGATGACCGACGTCTACGGTCCGCGGCTCACCGGTTCTCCGATGCTGGATGCGGCGACGGATTGGGCAGCCAGGTCAATGGAGGAAATGGGGCTGGTCAATGTCCAGAAGGAAGCTTGGGGACCGTTCGGCAGTGGATGGACGCTCGAGCACTACAACGTGGAGGCCACCACGCCACAGGGGACATTTCCGCTGACCGCATATCCGAAGGCGTGGTCTCCGGGAACGGAGGGCCATGTGTCCGGAGAAGTCGTGATCGTTCGTGCCGAGACGGAGGACGAGCTGAACCAGTACCGCGGCAAGCTCGCGGGCAAGGTTGTTCTGATGGAAGACATCCGGGAGGTGGACGAGTGGTTCGGTCCGCTGGCAAAACGACGCGACGACACGAACCTGCTGAATCTTGCGAACGCTCCGATGCCGGGCGAACGAGGGGGGCGCCGATACAGTGAGGAGGCGATGCAGCGCTACCGGTTTCAGCGGCAGGTCGCTTCTTTCGTTCTGAGTGAGAATCCGGCAGCGATTCTGGACCGGGGCTCCAAGGGAGATTACGGCACCATCTTCGTCTCCAGTGCGCGCGTACCCGTTGCGCCCGACGCCGGATGGCGTGATGGCCCGAGCGCGTATGACATCCCCGCTCCCGAGACGGTACCACAGTTCACGGTGGCCGTTGAGCACTACAATCGGCTGGTCCGCATTGCGCAGAAGGGACTTCCCGTTTCGATTAATCTCCATCTACGTGTGGCCTTCAACGAGGAAGACCCGATGGAATACAATGTGACGGGCGAACTGGCCGGAACGGATCCTGCGATTGGCGACGAAGTGGTGATTCTGGGTGGCCATTACGACTCCTGGCATGCCGGTACAGGCGCCACTGATAACGCGACGGGCTCGGCAGTTATGATGGAGGCGATGCGCATCCTCAAGCACGTCTATGCAGAAAAGGGAACCGGGCCGCGCCGGACGATCCGTATCGGCCTGTGGACCGGGGAAGAGCAGGGCCTGCTCGGCTCACGCAGTTACGTGCAGCAGCACTTCGCTGAATCGGAAGGACTCGGTCAGCCGCCGACGGCATTGAAGCCCGAGCACGAAAAGTTCTCCGCATACTACAACATGGACAACGGCACCGGGAAGATTCGTGGCGTGTACATGCAGGGCAATGCAGAGGTAGAACCCATCTTCCGTTCGTGGCTTCAGCCGTTCAGTGATCTCGGAGCGTCGACACTTTCGTTGCAGAATACAGGCGGGACCGACCACCTCGCGTTTGATGCCGTCGGACTACCGGGATTTCAGTTCATTCAGGAACCCATGGCATACAGTACGCGGACGCATCACTCGAACATGGATGTGTACGATCACGCGGTGGCGGACGATCTGAAGCAGGCCGCGACGATCATTGCGTCGTTCGCGTATCACACGGCAGAACGAGATGAAAAGCTGCCGCGAAAGAAGTTGAAGATGGCGGAAACGGCATCGGTTGGCACGCAGTAAAGGTCCTGCCATTTCGTCTCTCTGTTGTTCTAAGCTGGATACACAAGCGTCATTCCGAGGCTGATTAACACGTCATTCCGAGCCTGTCGAGGAATCCCTGTCAACCGTCTGTCTTGACGTAACACAGACCCCTCGATGGACTCGGGGTGACGTGGTGCTTTGGTTGCCCGGTGTTGCGGACAAGCAACTGACAGCAGTCGTTCCGAGGCGGGTTCACACGTCATTCCGGGCCTGTCAAGGAATCTCTGTGAACCGAATATCCCGGGCCGGAGAATCGTCGCTTTCTCTCGACACGCCCGGCTCCGCTTGCGACGACCGACTGGCTCGCTAGCCGCCTGACAATCCGTTGGCGATGCGGCGTGCCTCTGCTTCTGTGAAGTTGCCCGTGATCAGTGCGCGACCCCCGCGGATGGGAGCGTTGATTCGTGGAGCCGAAACAAGCTTGCCGTTCACAACGATTCCGCACAGCTCTCCCACATTGATTCCCGTCCACTCCTCGAATCTCCGGGCGCCCTCTGACGTGAGAGCAACTTCGATCGACGGGTCTCCGTCAACCATACTCACGACGGCCGCACTGACGCTGTTCTGATCTATCACGACCATGTCGTGAAGGAAGAGCCGCTCGCCCGAAGGATCGAGTACCATTTCCGTCAAACCCGGGCCCGCCGTTGTTTCGGCGAGCCGGAACTCAATAGTGGCCGGATTCGATTCCGAGCACCCAAGGACCACACAGATTAGCAGAGAGAGACCAGGATAGCACTTCAAGATGTATACTCTCGTGTTGTTGGATGGGCTGACATAGTGGGTGTCCGCACAATTTAAGGGAAGGGACCACGATTACCGCCGGATGGCGGTTTTGCGTTGAAGATGCAGACACGCCACTATGAAGCAAGGAACGTGTCTCGGAAGCCTGCGGCCAGGATCACTGGTCGCAGGACATTGTCACTTTACTCGCCCGGGTACATCCGTGCCCTCGGGCGGTGATCAAAAGCCGCAGACGCTCGAATCCGACAACAGTCAGGAACCAGGCGTGATGTCAGGCTCGACCCGGACAGGGCAGCTCATGGATCGGGACACGAGGCAGTATCGGTGGGCACGATCGATCATCTGATTGGCGCGATCGGCGGATTCCGCGCTGACCTCGATCACCGGTTTGATGACAATCTCCTTGAACCGAAACCCGCCCCCGGGTGCCGGCTCAAGCGCTGCATCAGAAGTCGATCTGTAAGACTTCACATCCAGTCGCGTCTTCTCGGCGAAGAAGAAGAACGTATTGGCAAGACAGACCTCGGCAGCCGCGACGAACAGATGCTCCGGATCAAGATTCTTTCCTCCGTTCGGACTCCCGACCGCAACCGGAGGGTATCCGGGCATCTTTTCCTCACCTTCAACGCCGTTTCCGGTCCACCGGTATTCGGTGCGATAGCTCATCGGTAGACTCATCGATGCTCTCCTGTTTCGTCTGACTTGCCTGTTCAGCGTATTGATACCCAGTGCAGAGTCCGGAAGGGAAGAGGAGAGGTACTACCGGAGGTGCCATCCAGAATCCTACAGACGAGGTGCCGAATACTGGTGAGTTTGGCAATCATGCAGAAACCAGAATCCGAACCCAATGAACGCAGCGGCGAAACTTGCAACCCCCGTCCGATGTGCGCCGGATGGTTTCGGACGCCAGTCCCGACCAGACGAATCCTCATCACGAATCAGTTCGCTGGAATGGCTTGATGGAGTCCGACCTTACCCGGCGGGTTCTCTCGCGCGCTTTTCGAGGAGCCCGTCACGTCTGCGCCGAGCCTCGTCGAGCATTGGCTGGTAGTTCTCGTCTGCGTCTCCCCAGACGTCAAGGAACTCATCGTAGTACCGAATCGCCTGTTCGTCCTCGCCGAGGCGCTCCGAAATATCTGCCGCACGGGCAAAGGCTGGACCGACAAGCAAGAGGCCCCTTTCCGCCACGGCCAGGTACCAGCGCAGGGCGTCTTGTTCCCTGCCCGCGCGATCCAGGAGTTCAGCAAGCCGGAATCTGGCCGAGTCGCGGCCGCCGTCGCCCCAGAGATTGGCGAACAGATAGTGCACATTGAAAGACATCTCTTCCAGTAGCAGCAGTGCCCGGGAATCGTCTCCACGGCTTAGAGCAACGAGAGCCTCGATATACTTGACTCCATCTTCGATGAACGTTCCCGCCGTTGGGGGCGACACCTGTTCGGACAGCAGCTGCGCGTATTGCAACGCTTCGTCCTCGCGACCGGCAAGAGCCAGGGCCTCGCCGATCAACCCGATCTTCCCGACTCGGAAACTTGCTGTCGGCGCCTCACCTTCAATCCCGCGTGCAACGGCGTCTCCGGTCCCCGCGAGCAAGTCGGCCAGGACGCCGAGGGAATCCTGGCTTGCGCCAAGAAGCGGAGCCGCTGCGACCGTCGCAAGACCAACGAGCGGACCGACCGGATCAAGCCTCTCTGCCAATCGGATTTCCTGGACAGGACCTGCAACCTGTCCGGTGGCGATAGCGATCGGCGCCTCCAGGCCCTGGAGGGCAGTGCTATATTCACCAATGAGTTGTAGCACTTTACGGTAATCGTGGCCCCAAGCCCATAACTCACCAAGAGCATTCGCCCGGTATTCATCGGTTATCGATTCGAGCGCAGCCCGAATCGAGTCCACCGAGATGTCGTCCGACATCGATGCCTTGATGAGGAGGAGCGAGACAGGCAGACGACTGTCCGGCGAGATCTCCTCGACACGAGCGCGCAGCCGCTCGACTTCCTCAACGTCACCAACGTAGCGAGCAATTCGCGCAAGGTGAAGCATTGCATGCGTATTGCGGGGCTCGAGTTCTACGACTCTGGAGAACGGTTCACGTGCGGCCACACTTGACTCTCCACGGAACGGTCGGGTATGGAACATGATCTCCGCGAGCTGAAAGAGTGCCTCGACATCGTCAGGGTAGACAGCCAGATAGGCCACATATTTGCTTTCGGCTTGCTCCGTGAGTCCATCTCTCCAGCTCGCAAAGGCGTCCAGCAGCCTTCGGTCTTTCTCAGAAAGCCGCGAACTGAGTCTTTCTGCCATCACGGCGGCGTCATGCACCTGCACGGGCGACCCCGGACCCCATTCGAGGGCGATGCTCAGGCGATAGTATGCGAGAGCAAAGGTCGAGTCCAGTTCGACGGCACGTGAAAAGGCTCCTACTGCGCGTCCGAAGTCTCCCTTTCTGAAATCGCGCTCGCCTTCCAGGTATGCCTTGAGAGCGGGGAGCGAGTTTGTAGTCAGTGACGCCAGGTCGCGCGCGCGTTCGGTACGTCCCGAGGTCCCGGCCACAAGCAATTGAGAAGCAAGGCCGTCAAGGAGCTCAAAAACGTCGTCGGACGCTCCCTGCGTCGTTGCACTTCCGATGGCTTCCCGAGTGCTGGAAACGTCATAGAGATTGGCCGTGATCTCGACCTGACCACCGAGCTGAATTACGTCGCCCAGTATGAACCGGCCGGCTCCGAATCGACGGGCGATACTCTCGCCTGCTGCCGGGTCGAGCGTCGCATCGGCAAAGTCCTTTTCGACTGCCGCCTGCAGAGCCCGTGCATCGACGGTCCGCAGGTCACCAGCACCATCAAGTTTTGTACTCAGAAGACTGACCATCCCCTCACCCAGGTAGTCCAGGTCTGCACTTCCCCGGACCGAGAATGGCAACACGGCGACCACGTCTTCCGATATAGCCGGACCGCTGTCCACGTTCTTACTACCACCACGAACGACGAACCAGAGAACGACTGCGAGTACGGCGATCACGGGTAGTGCGATAGCTGCGATGCGACCAGGTGTGAAACGTGCCCGCGGCACCGCGGCTTTCGCCCGGCTTCCGGACGGGTGTGCAGCAAACGAAACCGACGACGCATGCGTCGCAATCACCTCCATCACCTCTGCCGCGGTTCCGGGACGGTCATCTGGATCCTTGGCAAGCAACCGGTCGACCAACGCGGCTGCATCTGCGGGAACGTCCGGAGCCACCTCCTTCAACGGGTCGGGTGTCTCATTCAGTATGGAGTAGATCAGGGCCGAATCGTAGTCACCCCTGAACGGCTTCAGACCGCTCAGCATCTCATACAATATCACGCCCAGAGACCACAGGTCGGACCGAGAGTCGACGTCCTCGCCACGGGCCTGCTCCGGAGACATATAGGCGGCCGTTCCGACGGTACTCCCTGCCTGTGTGAGCTGCAATCCGCCGGCCAGCTTGGCCAGTCCGAAGTCGAGAATCTTGGCCTCGCCCTCTTTCGACAACATCACATTGGCGGGCTTGATGTCCCGATGAACGATGCCCATCCGGTGGGCTTTGTCGAGACCGCGGGCTACCTGGTAGCCGAAGGCCAACATCCGGCTCGCAGTTCGAGCCGGAGCATCGACTGGCGTGGACGACAGGAAGTCGCGCAGCGTCTCGCCATCGATATACTCCATAGCGATGAATGCCTGTCCGTCCGCCTCATCCGCGTCATAAATCGTACAGATATTGGGATGATTGAGGGATGCGGCCGCGCGCGCTTCCTGAAAAAAGCGCTCCCTCGACTCGCGATCGGTTTGCACCTGCGGCGGAAGAATCTTCAGAGCGGCGATGCGCTGCAGGCGGGTATCGCGAGCCTTGAACACCTCCCCCATACCGCCGGCGCCAATTCGATCGATAATCTCGTAGTGCGATATGGTGTCGCCTGGGGTCAATTCTCTACAGGTACAGGAGTCTTTCTGGATGGTGCGATCGGGTCGGGCCGCAAAATACGGTTTTGATACGATTTGACAGTATCAAACTGCTTTGCCTGGACCTGTCCGGGGATGCCCATTGAGGGTCTCAAGCACTGGTGTGGAAATCTTCCCCATGCGGATCGAGTGCTAGAACGATGAACTGCTCAATATCGAATGTCTCGATCGTGGTAACCCGTCCGGACGAGCCCGGTCCCGAAGTGGCGAACGAGAGGGAATTGCATGAACCTCAGTACACCGTTCTACGCGCGCCTGCCCTGCCGATGTGGGGACATGGACTACAGAAGCTGTCGATAATTCGCCGCATCCGTTCCGCATCAAGAAACGTATCTGTCTGCTCATGAGATCTCTTCCGCGTGGGGAAGATGGCGAAGCGAGCGGCGGGAGGCCACTATTGCTACATGGAGTATCCGGAGGGTGATTATGAAGCACGGCAAATCATTGACGGGCCTCGCAGTGTTGATGTTTGCGGCTCTTGTCATGAATGGCTGCGACTCGGCGGACGACTCAGACATCAGCAACACTGAGTTTGAGGCCAGCGCCGAATTCAGTTACACCATCGATGTCACCAATCACACGACGATGCGTGTTGACGCGGTCAACGGAACGGTTGTCATTCGAGCCATCCCCAATGCGGGCTCGGTCGTGATAGCCGGGGAGCGGCGCGTCGGATCGGAGAGCCTCGCTGACGCACGGGACTTCTTGCGCCGGCTGACGGTGAACGTCGCTGAATCGGGGGATGAAATCGTTGCAAGAACGGAGCAGCCGGGTGACGCCCGCGGCCGGGAAT
>JABDKH010000248.1 GCA_013002345.1 Rhodothermales bacterium | reverse complement strand
ACGTTCGACAAGTTCACGGAGCAGTTTGGAAGTATGTTCAAGACAGGCGTGGCGTCGGATTTCTCCAACAAAGAGCGAATCGTCGGACTTCTGCGATACGAATCTACACGCACCCTCCCCGGCGAAGCGACTTCGTTGACTGCATATACCGAGCGAATGCATCCTGATCAAACCGAGATCTATTACGTGCTGGGAGCGAATCGCGAGGTAGCAGACCACTCTCCGAATCTGGAGTATTTCAGGTCGAGGGAGATCGAGGTCCTGTTCTTTACCGACCCGGTCGACGTGTTCACCGTACCACATCTTGGGGAATTCGGTGGCCACTCGTTCGTCAGTGTCGAGAAGGCAGAGATCAAGGTGCCTGATTTGTCGACGGAGGACAAGAAACTGTCCAATTCATCCCGCGAGAATCTCCTTAAGGAATTGAGACTGCTATTGACCGGCAAGGTGCAGGACGTTCGCGTATCGCGCAGACTGGTTGATTCTGTTGCGACGCTTGTTGCGGGCGATGCGGGTCTGGATGCACAGACGGAGCGTGTCCTTCGAATGATCGATCGCGACTACGTTAGCGGCTCTCGGATTCTCGAGATTAATGCTTCGCATGATCTCGTGGTGAGCCTCGCCCGTGTCCTCGAGAAACGTGATATGGATCGATTCAAGAAGATCGGGATGCAGATATTTGAGGGAACCCTGCTGCTCGATGGTAACCTTGATGCTCCCGCCGATTTCGTCCAGCGTATGACGGATTTCATGGTGGAGGCGACCCGGAAGGATGTTCTCATCACGGGAAAAGATACGTCTGACGAGTAATCGGGAATGGCGAGCCGCCGACTCATCGTAACCAATGGCAGTGCTGCGGTCGGCAGAATCCGAGCGTCATTCATCCCTGCCGATCACATCATCGCGTGGAGCGACGTCTTGCACGAAGGGCCCGTGCGGATTGGTCTGAGTTCAAAGCAACTGCGGAATGATCGGGCGCGCTATCTATCGGCTCGCGAGTTCGGAGAGTTTGACAGCATCCTCGCCGAGATGTCCGAACGAGATGACATGTTCGTTCGCGGGCTCACCGAATACGACGAAGTCGTTCTCTGGTTCGAGCATGATCTGTACGACCAGCTGCAGCTCATCCAGGCGCTTGATGGAATCGCCTCCCGGTTTCCGGTTCGAGCCAGCGTGTACCTCGTTTGCCGCAGTCAGTTTGTTGGTGAGTCTTCAGTTGACGCACTTCGAGCCGCCTTTGAGGGGCGGGTCCCCATAGGAACGATGCACCTCCGCGAAGCCGCGGATGCCTGGGCTGCCTTTCGTGACGAACGTCCCGTGCGATTGAACGACATCGTGACGGCGGGTTCGTCGAAAGTCCTTCCGTTTCTGGCTGATGCATTACACCGGCTGCTGGAGGAATTACCGCATCCACAGACCGGTCTGTCGCGATCCGAAAGGCAGATACTGGAGTCGCTTCGAGTCCGTCCCGCGACACCACCGGTTCTGTTTCGAATGTGCCAGGAGCAGGAGGAAGCCAAGTTCATGGGTGATACCTCATTCTGGAGTGTACTGATACCTCTGCTGGAGTCGAGGCGTCCGCTTGTCGAACCGGAGCGGGCGCGCGGCGTGAAGACGTCCTGGAATGAGGCCGGATTTCTTACTTCCGAGCTTCGCATCACCGATGCGGGTCGGGCGGTCGCCGCTGGCCGCTCGAATTTGCTAGATCATCTGTCGATTGATCGCTGGCTGGGAGGAACACATCTGACGAATACCTGCCACTGGACCTACGGTGATCTTGAGTTGGCCGGACCGTGCAGCCGATCGTTCGACAAGACTGCAGACGAACCCCGTTCTCCAAGTTCATGTTGAGTTGGAACAAATTGCATCTTCGTGCCAAAAAGAAACCCCTGATGGTCCCTGGCGCTGAAATAGATACCCGAGACGCAACACAAGTCAACGGCAGACGGCTATGATCGAGGTCCGAAAACTCACCAAGAAGTATGGCGCCGAACGCGCCGTCGACGACATAAGCTTCAATGTCGACCAGGGTGAAGTGCTTGGCTTTCTGGGTCCGAACGGGGCGGGGAAGTCCACGACCATGAAGGTTATCACGTGCTTCCTGCCCCCGTCGGAAGGCACCGTAATCGTGGACGGTGAAGACGTCAGGAAAGAGGGGCTTCACGTCCGGCGGAAGATCGGCTACTTGCCGGAGAACACGCCCCTCTACCATGACATGACCACATACGACTACCTCCGGTTTATCGCCGACATGCGGAGCATACCGTCGTCGGAGCAGTCGGGTCGGCTCGCTGAGATGATCGATGTGTGCGGTCTCGAGACCGTGTTGGGAAAAAGGATAGAAGCGCTCTCAAAAGGCTTTCGTCAACGCGTCGGACTTGCCCAGGCGATGATACACGATCCACCCATCCTGATCCTTGACGAGCCGACCTCGGGTCTGGATCCGAACCAGATCGTAGACATCCGGGAGTTGATTAAGACCGTCGGACAGCGGAAAACCGTTATCCTGTCGACCCACATTCTCTCGGAGGTTCAGGCGTCGTGCGATCGTGTGCTGATCATCAACGAGGGAAAGCTCGTTGCCGACGGCACGCCCGACGCTCTGCTGGCAACGTTTGCAGGGGGTCAGCGCCTTCAATTCGGGATTCATCGACCGTCGACTGACGTAGACGCGAAGCTCGCTACGATAGAGGGGATACGAATTACCGATCGGCGGTCACTCGCCGATGGTGAGGTTGTCTGGTCCCTCACCGCCGACGGAGAGTCGGACTACAGATCCGTACTGTTCGCACTGGCTGTATCTGAAGGCTGGGCGCTGACAGAGTTGTATCGTGACCGGGCCAACCTTGAGGACGTGTTCCGCCAGCTCACAACAACCGAAGAAGCCGCTTAGGCGCGACCAACATGCACGAGACATGGATCTTGACGAAACGCGAGCTGCGGGCCTACTTCGACAGCCCCGCTGCCTACGTAGTACTCAGCGTGTTCCTGCTTATCACGGGATGGTTCTTTGCGAACTCGCTGTTTCTCGATAACCTCGCATCACTGCGCTCGGTATTCGACATCGTGCCGTTCATCTTTCTCTTCTTCATTCCGGCAATTACCATGTCGACGTTTGCGGAAGAACGGCGCTCCGGAACGATTGAGCTCCTGATGACGCTGCCCGTGAAAGACTGGCAGGTGATAGCAGCTAAGCTGGTTGCCGTCTCGATCCTTCTTGTCGTGGCGATTAGCCTCACGCTTCTATACGCAGCAACCGTCGCGACGCTTGGCGACATTGATGCAGGCGCTGCGGTGGGCGGCTATATCGGACTCGTATTGCTGGGCGTCGCCTGTTCGGCAATCGGGCTCTTCGCATCCAGTCTTACACGCAACCAGATCATCGCCTTCATCATCGGCTTCGCAATCATATTTGCGCTGTATCTGGTAGACCGTGTAACCGTCTTCTTCCCGGGATGGCTTTCCGGATTTCTCCAGTATCTCGGCATCGACTTCCATTATCAAAATTTGCTGAGGGGCGTCATAGATACACGTGACGTTCTGTACTACGTCTCGGTCACCGCGTTCTTCAGCCTGCTCACGGCCTACAATCTGGCTAGGCGGCCGGAATGATCGGTCGTCAGGGCATCGAGCAAACAGCAGACTAACATGAAGCGAGACTGGACTACAAGATCAAGCATCGTGCTCATCGGTGGGATCATCGTCGTGATCAACCTGATCGGGTTGACGATATTCGGCCGACTTGACCTGACGGACGACAACGTGTACTCGTTGTCAGACGCGTCGGTCAAACTTGCCCAGGAATTGGAGGACCCCGTCACCTTCAAGGCGTTCTTCACGGACGATTTACCTGCACCGTACAGTGCGAATCGTCGATTCCTTAAGGACAAGCTGGATGACTACCGCGCCTACGCGGGCAGCAACGTCCAGTACCGCTTTATCGACCCGGGTCAGGACGAGGAAGTGGCAGAAGAGGCGCGGCGATTTCGTATTCCTCCGGTCCAGATTCAGGTGATAGAGAAGGACAATGTTCAATTGAAGAATGCGTACATGGGCATGTCCATCGAATACGGTGGAGAGCGAGAGGTCATCCCGGTCGTCCAGGACCTGTCGACGCTCGAGTACGACATCACGAGTGCCATTCGCAGGCTGACCCGCGACGAACTGCCAACAGTTGGCTTCCTGGCTGGCCACGGCGAGCCGAACGTGTTTCAGGATATGCCGTCGTTGCGACAGGGGCTCGGTCGCAACTATGAGGTTGTGGAGGTCAATGTCGTTGACTCTACCCTCGATCGTTTGCCGGACGCATTGCTAATCGTGGCTCCAACGGACACGATACCGGATCTGCATTTGCGGGCCATCGATAGCTATGTGATGGACGGAGGACGTCTGGGCTTGATGCTCAACACTGTCTCTGCCGATCTGCAGGCCGGTCAGGCGACGGCTCAGAGCGTGGGACTCGAACCGGTACTGGAGGCTTACGGTGTAGGCCTTCGAACTGATCTCGTTACCGATCTGCAGAGTTCGGCGGTGACGGTACAGCAGCAATCCGGATTTTTCAACATCGCGCGTCAGATCGAGTATCCGTTCTTCCCGATTGCATCCAGGTTCAATCCCGACAACTTGATGGTGAGTCGACTGCGTGAGGTAGTATTCTACTTTGTCAGTTCGGTGGATACGACGGCCACGCTTCCAGCTGGTGTGGAGGTTCAACCTCTCGTGTATTCCACGGCTCGAAGCGCGACGCAGGAAGGATTCTTCTTTATCCAGCCGATGATGGAGGGCCGCCCCAATTACAGCGACGGTCCTTTCATTCTGTCGGCGGCCTACACGGGCACGTTCCCGAGTGCGTATGACCGGTCAAGAGAGAGCGTATCGAGTCGTATTGTGGTCGTCGGGGACGGTGACTTCATTAACGAATCAGTCCTTGGTCGTATTCCGGGCAACATCGAGTTTGGCCTCAACATGGTTGACTGGCTGGTGCAGGAAAGCGATTTGCTCACGATCCGGTCGAAGAAAATCGAACCCCGCGCGCTTCGGGAGGTCAACGAGAATCTGAGGCCGTGGATCAAGTACGGGAATATGCTGGCTCCGGCGCTTTTGATCGTCGTCTTTGGACTCGTTCGTTGGCGTCGACGGGACGCGCGTCAGTTCGTCATGAGAGACTCGGCCGAGCTCTAGTTAGTGCACGAAGTAAAGTTATTCAGGGTCACTGTTTACCGTTACTAATCCAACAGCATGAGCAGAATTGGTTTACTTGTCGGTGCGCTCGTCACGGTGGTCGTTATCGCCTGGCTCGCCGGTGCATTCGACTCGGACTACACCACTGTCGAACTGCCGGAGTGGACATTCGATCGGGATCTGGCAGATCGGATCACGCTTGCGACGCCTGCGGATACCGTCGTTATTGCGCGCAGCGGCGATCGATGGCGCATGAACGTGCCCGTCGAGTCGGTGGTCGATTCCACGCGCACAAACCAGCTGTTGGACGAACTGGAGGAGTTAAGCTTCGCCTCCGTTGTATCGACAAATCCTGAGCGTCAGGTCAAGTTCGGTGTGGATTCCCTTGGCTCGTCGATTGTCGTTCATGCGGGTAATGACGAAAGACGGCTCATCGTGGGCAACAGCGGTCCCGACTATCAGACTGTCTACGTCAGGCTTGGTGGTGACGATCGTGTCCTCTCAAGTCGAGGTAGGGTGTCGATTAACGCAACGGCAGAGTACTGGCGCGACCGCACGATCATGTCCGTGCCGGGAGACGCCGTCACGGGAGTCCGAGTCGAAATGTCGGACGGCAGTTTCGGTGTTTCGAGGTTATCCGGACGATGGATGCTGGAGGAGGCAGGCGCCTCGGCCATCGCGGATTCGAGTGCTGTCGCGCGATGGATACGTCGGTTCGCTCCTCTCACGGGATCACGATTCGCAACAGAGGAGGCGTTCGAGAGTGCCTCCCATCTTGCGATCATCACGTTCGATACGGCGGGCGGTAGTTCAGCCGGCCTCGAGCTGCGTGACAGCGGGAGTGAGTTGCTGGCTCGTCGACCCGGATCTCGGGACGTGCTGACGATCTCAGCCGGAATGCAGGCGTCGTTGTTGCCGGCGGCGACTTCGCTTAGCGCCGACCGCTAGTCGCAAGCGCAGCGCGTAAACGTCAGGAGCCGAATCCCTCCTGATAGTCGGCGATCGACGCTGCGACCACTTTCGTCGCGTGGTCTACGCCGTAGACGGACTCGATCGACACATTCACCGGCGTTCCCGGCACCTGCTTGTACGTCTCGAAGTAATGACGAATCCGTTCGATGAAGACGACCGGAAGGTCGGAGATGTCGCGGGCCTCGCTCCACACAATGTCGCTCTCAAGCACGGCCACGATCTTGTCGTCTGCCTCACCGTGGTCGACCATCTGAATGCCGCCTACGACACGGGCGTTCACAATAATCTCGGCACGATCGATCGGCCGCTCGGAGACAACGCAAATGTCGAGGGGATCGTGGTCGCCGCGCGCGGCCGTCGGGGACAACTCGCAGACCTGACGTGAGCAGTAGGTTCTCGGGATGAACCCGTACAGGGTGGGCGGCTGAGACGAACTACGGTTTGGCCGATCGACCATGAGGTAGCCGGTCGATTTGTCAATCTCGTACTTCACCAGGTCGAACGGCGTTATCTCGATATACGCCTGGACGATTCCCGGGGCACGGTCACCAGTCTTCAGACCATGCCAGGGATGGGGTCGCCATCGGTAGAACGGGGCAGGGAATTCCATCGGACTCGGACAGTTTGTGCGTGCTGACCTATCCAGAATACGAACGTCGGCGCCGCCAGACCGGCCAAAGGTCTAGAACGGCTTGAACAGTGCGAAGTATGCTGCAGCCAGCACGAGAAACGGCGTCGCGATCAGCAGGAGCCGAGCCAGGGTCTTGTCGCGGTACGGGACCGCCATGACTCCCGAGAGGACCAGCCAGATGGCCAGCTTTGGCCACACCCATCCCGGAATTCCTGTCATCTGGTCACCAAGTCTTGCCAGCAGCCCAAATCCCGCCAACAGAATCAGGAAGGACCCGATGCCATGGAGGATGAGCACGAGCCGGCGCACTGCATTCGCTTTCTTGTCCGAGCTGTTCAGGGCGTGAACGTACACACCGCCGAGCGCAACCAGCATCATCGCGATGCCAAAAATATGCAGGACCTTGTAAAATGCGTAAGGCATAAGGATTCATGTCAGTTGGGTGAGAAGTCTGTGCTCGAAACTACGAACCGTAGCACGACAAAGGTGTTCGTTCGCCCTACGAATCAGCTTGATGGTGACAGCAGCCTCTGAGCCGTTCCTGAACTACCATATCCCTGTGCGGAGGCCGACTCCAGCAGCAGGCCATCAACAAAAAGACGGATCGTAGCCTTGCCCTCGCGCTCGACGTCAGCACACGTAGCAGTAACGCGCGCAAGGAACGACTCATCAACCGGGACCTTCACAGAGTCGATCCAGTCAAGAGGCTCCTCCGGAAGCTCCTGATCAACTCCAAGGGAGTCGCGATAAATGATGTTGCACGTCCGGTATGTGCCGAACACCTCGTAGACGACGGAGGTCTTCGGTGTGACGTCGCCTCCGTTGTCGTCGACAGTCGGTTCGGTGGAGTCGCAGCCGGCCATCGGCCCGACCCCGAGCAGCAACGTCAAAACCAGGTGGAATGGCTTCATTACTCATTAAGGCAAATCTTTGTGGGATTCGAAGGTTACGCGTCATGCCCGGAGCAGTCAATTCGGTCGGTCGCGATGCGTATGAAATCGAGATTGATTCGTTCAGAGCGGGGTGTGGGCGGTGCTCACTCGAGTGAATGGAATGCACTTGCCAGGAGCTCCCACGAGGCCCGCACGTGATCAAGCGTCGTATTCGGTTGGCCAACGCAGAACCGGAGCACGAATTGGCCATCTACGGAGGTGTGTGTGATAAACATTCTACCCGTTGAGTTCACCTGCTCCATAGCGCGTCGATTGATTTCATCCCCTCCGCGATGGCGGAAGCAAACCAGGTTGAGTCGCGGCGTCCTAACAATCTCGAAACCGGAGTCGGCGGCGATCCATTCGCGCAGCGCGCTGGCTATCGCTACGTGCCGCCGGATATGTTCTCTTAGACCTCGGGCACCGTACGCCCGCATTGTGAACCACAGCTTGAGGGCCCTGAACCTGCGGCCTAGCGGTATCTGCCAGTCGCGATAGTCGATCACAAGTCCCGAATCGGTCGCCGCGTTTCGCAAGTACTCTGGTAGAATCGACAACGCTTCGAGGAGATCGTTCCGGTCCTTCACGTAGAAGCAGTCACAATCGAAATTCGTCAGCAACCACTTGTGCGGATTGAAGCAGTAGCTGTCCGCTAGCTCCAACCCGGCATGCACGAATCGGAATTCCGGGCAGACGGCCGCTGATCCCGCCATGGCGCCATCAACGTGAAGCCACAATCCGAACTCGCTGCAGATCGAACCGATCTCTTCCAGTGGATCGAACGCCAGCGTGGATGTTGTGCCGGCGATCGCGCAGACGAAGAATGGTTGATGGCCCGCTTGACGATCCGCCAGAATCTGGTCTCGGAGATCAGTCACATCCATGGCGCGATCTGCACTGCACCTGATTGTTCGAAGATTCTCGCGCCCGATACCGGCAATGCCGGCGGCTTTTGACACGGAGGAGTGAGCATCCTTTGAGGCGTAAGCCGTAAGAACCCCGGTCGAATCGACGGTCTTGCCTGCGCCACGACGGTGTCGGTCCCTCGCGGCGAGCATGGCGCAGAGCGTTGCACTGGAGGCCGAATCCTGGATGACTCCGCCACCGCTGCCTGTTGACCGAAAACTCTCGGGCAACCCCAGAAGATCAATCAACCAGTCCAGCACCCGCGTCTCCAGTTCCGTACATGCCGGACTCGTCGACCACGACATCCCCTGCACGCCGAGACCAGCAGAGAGAAGCTCGCCTAGAATTGAGGGGTACGACGTATTTGCCGGAAAGTAGCCGTAGAAATTCGGCGATTGCCAGTGTGTTATACCAGGCATGACGACGCGATCCACGTCGGCAAGAATACGTTCGAACGGCTCGGGCTCTTCAGGCGGCGACCCCGGAAGTAGATCGCAGATCTCACCAGGCTTTACCTGGGACCGTACTGGATACTTCTCGACCGTGGCATAGTAGTCAGCAATCCAGTCAACGATCTCCCTGCCGAAGTGACGGAATTCGTCGGCCGTCATTCCGGGGTTGACTTCTTGTCGTGCGGTGGCGCGGGTATCTTCACCGGCACCTTCATGTTCGTGGGGTCTCACTTCCGAATCCACACCTCCAACCCGGGACCCGCAACATCAAAGCTGTGCTCTCCGCCGCTCGAATTCACAGGGGAGACGTTCGGGACACCCGCAACATGGTTCACAATATCGGAGTCCGCCGCCTGCGTCCAGGTACCCGCGGGCAACTTACCGACGGAGAATGTAGCAGGGGATTCATCCGTGTTGATCAGTACCAGTACCGTCTGATCTACTATGTATCCTAGCAGGTGCTCATTTGTTGGCAGAAGCCAGTCATAGTATCCATCCGGAGCCGCTGTCCCTCTTCGGAAGACGGCACCGTAGCTGCTCTTTCGAAGCGCTATCAACCCCTTCCAATAGTCGATCATCGACTGGTAGTTGTTTGCTACGCCGGCGTCGGTAGAGTTTGCCCCGACATGGTCCCAGACGAATGTGTTCGCGGTACGAAGGTTGTATGTGTCTCGTTTTCCGTGAATGCTTATCGGCCCGCTTTCCGTTCGCTTTACGATCTCCTCGAGTGGCGCATGTCCCTTGCTGCGCATCATCTCGGTGCCGCCGTGGATGACGACCGGTCCGAGTGACGTAAACAGAAGCGTGGCGGCAATCTTGAAATTCACTTCATGTACACCGTGGCGCCCGTCCCAATCTGTGACGGCGAACTGATCCGCGAGCGCCCAGTTGTCGTGAATGTCGAGGTAATTGATGCCACGATTCGGCTCCATCTCCTCGGGGAAACTGTTCGTGAGTCCCAACATCACTCGGTCACGGATAGAGGAATCGCCACCGGCAAATCCGCGGTCCGTCCTCTTGTCGACCGGATTCGACACAGGGCCCTTGAATGCATTCCGCGCATCATCCTGAAAGAAGGTGATGGGAGCATCCGACTTGTACCACGCCCAGTCTGGATTCGCCGCGACCTGTGGGTCGGACGGGGCGATCCACGGTTCACCATACAGGATGATGTCTTCGGGTAGCTCTTTCTTGAGGCGCAGCAGGGTCTGCTCGTCGATCTGTCCTGCGAGATCAATTCGGAAACCGTCGATGCCAAACTCTCGCACAAAGTGGAGGCACTGGTCGATGATCCACCGCTGAACCATCGGGCGATCCTCGGTCTTGATCTCGTTTCCGAACGGGCCAATGTGCTCCAGATCGTCGTTGGTGCGGAAGTAGTACGACTTGTCGATTCCGTTCAGATTCAGATTATAGTTCCGGCCGTCCATGTTCTCGCCCGTGTGGTTCGGGACAATGTCGATGATTACGGCAATGCCTTTCTCATGAAACGCCGCGACGAGGTCGCGAAACTCCTGACGTTGCGCGCCGAAATCGGAATCGCGGCTGCGATATCGCGTTTCGATTGCGAATGCGTGGGTCGTACGATAGCCCCACTGGTAGTTCTCCTCGTTGATGCCCTGCTCCTTCATGTAAGCGTCATTCATGAAGGCCCGTCTCCACTCGTCGTTAGGGTAATGGAGGTATTCCTGCACGGGCATCAGGTGAACCACATTGATACCGAGGTCGACCAGGTAATCGAAACCGACTCGTGCCCGTCGGCTATTCTTGACTCCGGGCTTAACCATAGCAGGCAGCGTGCCGCTGATGTTGTCGGGCACATTCAGGCCGTCAGTGAAATCCTGCACGTGGACCTCATACGCAATCACGTCTTCCATCGGTGGACGGCCGTCGGCGAGAGGGGGCGCGGGTCGCAGCTTGCGCCACACTCGGCTCTTCCCGAATGCCTCGACATTGACGCGTGCATACGGATCGCTGACGTGGCTGCCCGTCGATTCGAAAAATGCATTGCCGGGATCGGTAGGACCGGAGATCCTGAAGTCGTAGTAGACGCCATGGTGATCTCCCTCTTCGGTAGCCTCCCATACACCGTTCACGTCGGGCGTCATCTCGACGACTCGCGCGGCTTCCGAGTGAGTCGCGAAGGCATCGAGATACAGATAAAGCCGAACCTGCTGGGCTCGCGGCGCAAACAGGCGGAACGTCGTTTCGCTCCCATCGGACGCGATCTCGGCGCCGAGCGGCTTTGACGAATACAGCGTTCGGAACCATGGGTCTCGTCGGCAGAGCGCACGTAGTCCTGAACCGACGGACTCGACGTAGTAGACTCGTCTGATGTCAAGATCGACCGCCGGAACGAGGAGTGACTCGGTCGCGGTGTTTGGAATGATGGCTTCAATCGGTATCTCAACGCCGGCGCCGTTGGTAAGTCGATAATCCTCGGTGTTCAGAGAGCGAGGTGTCTCTCCACCTGATAAGTTCAGCCAGATTGCGCGTGGACCTCTTATCTCCGCAAACAAGCGGCCGGCCCCATCGAAGATGAGATTACCACCAACCTCATTGACGGCTTGCGGTGGCGGCGCCAGCCAGTCCCCGGCACTAATTCGATACTTGAATGGTACGCCCGGGCCGAGTTTGTCGAGCCGATCCCCGTCGATTCGAAGTGTCCAGAGGCCGGAGCTCGAGGCGTCTCGCCGCAGCTGCCATTCGGAGGCTCCCATATCGTCACTCCACGCTCTGAACGCACCGGTCACGACTACTCGCGTGGGTTGTGCGATTCCATACACGGCCTCGTCAAATACGAAGGTGGCGTGGTCAGATCCTACGGCAAAGCCCTGAAGCCTTTCGTCCGTGCTGAAATCCTGTCCTAAAGAGACAATGGAGGATATCGCGAGGATCGATAGTGATGCGATGAAGTTGGTCATGAGATCCACTGATCTGGTCATACCTGGGAAAGCGAGTCGTGGGAAAGCGACCCGGGTGTCCAAATGTAGCAAATTCGTAGAGTCAACTCCCTAATCCGCGCTCGGTCAAAGAACCCTGATGTTGTTTTTCGACTCAAATCCTGCTATTGTGTCACGATTACCAAAACGGGGGTTGCCAGGATGGCTCTTCAATCACAGACCGCAGCGACGAGTGGGCGGAGCGTGGCGCAGCTGGAGGACGAGGTCAGTCGTTTGCAGTCGGCCGTGCAAGAGCTTGCCGTCCTGAATGATATTGCTGTATCCGCGAGCAAAGCGTCCGACGTTGCCGACGTGCTCGAGGTGATTATCAACAAGTCGATCAAGGCAATACGGGCCGAGCAGGGCTCGATCATGCTTGTCACTGAGCAGCAGGATGCCCCCCTCAAGACGCTAATTCGGCAGGAAGACCGGACGACTGGCGCCGTGCCCTACAAAGTCGGGATCAACATAACGGGCTGGGTCCTGCAGAACCAGCAATTGCTTGTTGTGGACGATCTCGCGACTGATTCTCGCTTTCCCGGCATCGGTTCATCCACGGGCGACATCAAGTCAGTGATGGCTGTTCCGATTCGTCACCGTGCGAAGATGATTGGCATCTTGCTTGCCGTCAACAAGAAGTCGGGGGAGGGGTTTTCAGAAGGCGATCAGAGGCTCCTCGGAATCATTTCGTCGCAGTCGGGCCAGCTGATCCAGAACATGCAGTTGCAGGAGGAATCTCGCCAGAGGGCGCGCATGGAGCAGGAGCTGTCCCTGGCGCGGAATATTCAGACCGGGCTTCTTCCCACAGATGAGCCTGAGCGCGATACGATGGCGGTTGCCAGCTACTTCGAGGCTGCCGACGAGGTTAGCGGCGACTACTACGACTATTTTGAGCTTCCCCAGTCGAAGCTGGGCGCGATAATGGCGGATGTGTCCGGACACGGTGCTTCGTCGGCGCTTGTGATGACGATGCTAAAGGGCATTCTTCAGGCTACGATACTCCGTTACGAATCGCCGGCACAGGTTGTCACCGAACTCAATGTAATTCTGTGTCGACTGCTGCCAGCCGAGATGTTTGTCACGATGGTATTCCTTGAGTTCGATGCCTCCGCTCGGACACTCCGCTATGCCAATGCGGGACACAATCCCCTGGTCTGGTTCAGGGCTTCGAAGGGCGAGACCATCGAGGAGCATCAGCCTGGCCCTGCGGTCGGCATTCTCGGCTCGGCCAACTACAAGATCAAAGAGCTTGAAATGGAGCCCGATGACGTTATCGTAACGTACACCGACGGACTGACCGAGGCCTTCAACGAGGACCGCGAGATGTTTGGAGACGAGCGACTCGTCCAGGCCGTAGATGCCTGCAAGGGCGATAGTGCTGAAGGAATCGTAAAGGGCATAATGGAGCGTCTGAATGCGTTCACGAAGGACTATGCCCAATCGGATGATATTGCGATCATAGCCATTAAGGTCAACGGGTAAGTGCCATGAGTCGGGAATTCAAGCGAAGCTTTGAGGCACTGGACGAGGTCTTTGCCTTCGCTGACCAGTTCTTCGACGAGCATAAGGTCGGGGGCAAGACCGCCTTCGCGCTGAAGCTCGCTATCGAAGAGGTGTTCACGAACTTCGTGAAGTACAACCCCGATAGTCCCCAGCTTGTGACCATCGAGCTCGAAGAGACGGACGGGGATGTTGTCGTAACGCTGATTGACCCGGATACGAATCCCTTCGATATCACCGAATACGACCTTGCCGACACGACGTCGGCGTTGGAAGACCGAACACCGGGTGGACTCGGTATTTATCTGGTCCGCAAGATGGTGGACGATGTTCAATTTGAACACGCCGACCGTCAGAGTACGATCATCTTAATCAAAACCGCTGGACACTAGCATGTTGGATATTCAGTTTCGAGGGGACGACCTCCTAACCCTGGCAGGCCGATTCGATGCCTCGCAGGTGGAGCATGCGATGGAGGTGTTCAACACAATCGAGGCTTCTTGCCGCGTCGATTTCGGCGAACTCGACTACATTTCCAGCGCCGGCCTGGGCGTACTGCTCAAGGCGCAGAAGCGTCTCAGCGAGTCGGGCCAGAGCCTGACTCTCGCCAATATGAACAACCATATCAAGGACGTGTTTGTGTATGCCGGCTTCGATGCGGTATTCACCATAGACTAGACTACAGGCTGTAAAGTCTTGTTGGATGGTTCGTTAAACGCCTACCAACTTTTTCGCGCATGATCTGTAATTCGACCAAGAAGGCGCACTGATGTCTGAGCTAAGTGACCAGGCCATTGTGCGCAAAGTGCTTGCCGGCGAGACGGCGGCCTTTACGTTCCTTGTAGATCGGTACGAGCGTGTGGTGTTTAACGCCGCATACCGTATTACGAGCGATCGGCAGGACGCGGAGGACGTCACTCAGACGGTGTTCATGAAAGTGTTTGAGAACTTGCGCGTTTACAATTCGAGATATCGATTCTACAGCTGGATGTACCGTATTGCGGTGAACGAGGCCCTGAATCATCAGGCGCGGAGTCGTAATCGGACGTCGGTTGATATTGAGGAGACGCGAGAGCCGGGCGAAGTGGATCAGAGTCTGGAGTCGAAGGAGCTGGAAGAGCAGGTGCAAGAGGCCATTTTCGCTCTGGAGCCCGGAGATCGTGCGCTGGTTGTACTCAAACATTTTCAGGGATTCTCGTACGACGAAATCTCGTTCATTCTCGATTTGCCCATCCGCAAAGTGAAGTCGAGACTGTATACGGCCCGGCAGCGCTTGAAAGAGCAACTGATTAATACCAGAGTGGCCGGCACATGAAAGATTCGGACTTTATTGATCTCGCAAACAAAGTGATCGATGGTTTCGGCACGGAGCACGACATCGAGGCTCTTGATGCCGTAATGCACGATTCCACGCACCGACGCCTGGAGTACGAGCAGCTTTCGACCGTAGCGAGCATACTGGACGCAGTCCGGCCTGTCGAGCCACCGGCTGATTTGCGAAATCGAATCCTGGCTTCACTTCCGTTAACGGAGAAGGTGAGCCCGGAGTCGCGGGTTGCGAGTGCGTGGCGTTCCGTGGTTGATGCGATCAGTGCCCGGCCGCAGGCATCGTTGGCTTACGCCGTTATAGGAGGGCTCGTGATCGGGATGGTCGGTTTCGGCGCCTTCAGCGGATCTCTGGGCACTGGCGAGTCGAACGTGTTTGGAACGATGTCGTCATATAGCTCATCGGAAGCGTTTGCTCGTGTCGACGAGGCTCGTGTGAGCGGCTCCGGCCTGGAGGCCAGCCTGTCGCTGGTCGTTTCCGAAGAAGCGTTTCGCGTCGAGATGGATTTGCTCACCGAAAGTCCGACGGATGTCGAGCTGACCGTGCAGCCCCGGGAAAGAAAGTGGGCGGGAATACTCAGGGCAGAAGGCTCGTCCAATTTCAGCGCAAGTGTTGGCGAGAGCATGGTGGTGCTCCGGCGCCTCGAAAGCGGTATATATGCGTTTGTCGGTAGTGTAGACGAACTGCCGATGGCCGGCTCTCGAGTGGACGTAGCTTTCCGTTCGGGCGAAACGATACTCGCCAGCGCTACGCTCGATTTCCAATAAGAAAGCTGCAACAATTTCCAACATTGCTGTTGGATCTCTGTATTTGACACAGACACGGCGGTAGGACCGCGACTCTTACTGCAGATACTTCAAACCGAATTTCTTGACAACGAGGGGATCTACCAATGAAACCGAAGCGAAACACATTTCTTATGCTCGGGGCCGGCGCTGTAGCCATAGTGCTATTCGTCGTGTTCGCAATCTTCGATTTTCCACCGATGGGCGATGACGTGGCCGGGACGATCGGCGGAAAGGGTATTGCGGGTGTTGAAAAGGCGGATAGATACAACGCCAACACCATGTCCGAAGACGACGTTGTCCTCGAGGGGGCCGACATCCAGCGTATTCTGCAGAGTGCCGAGGTGAAGGCGATGGTCGAGGACGGCACGCTTGCCGCCGTCATGAACAGCGAAGAGTTCAAAGTGGCCCTCGGCGCCAAGGAGTTCCGCGAGGCACTGGCCAAGGAGGACTTCAGAGCAATGCTGGCCAGCGAGGAGTTTCAGGCGGTACTTGCCGTGTCCGAGTTCCAGAAGGCTTTGGGCTCCACCGAGTTCCGCGAAGCCATGGCGAGCGAGGAATTCCGGGCGGCCTTGGAGGCAAACGAATTCCGACAGGCGCTCGCGCGCAATGAGTTTCGCGCAATGCTGGCAAGCGAGGACTTCCAGCGCATGATTAGCGCCAGTGAGTTCCAGAAGATGCTGTCGGCTGCGAATTTCAGCAAGGCGATGGAAGCGACGGAGTTCAAGAAGGCAGTGAGCGCTGAGGAATTCCAGAAGATTATCGCTTCTGCCGAGTTCAAGAAGGCTATGGGACTTTCAGAATTCCGCGCTGTCCTGGCTGCTGAAAACTTCCGCAAGGGTCTGGCTGCGACCGAGTTCAACCAGGTGCTGGCTGCGGCAGATTTCCAGAAGGGTCTTGCCAAAGCGGACTTCCGAAAGGGTCTCGCCGCAACGGAGTTTCACAAGGCACTATCTGCGACCGAGTTCCGACAGGCACTCGCGGCCACGGATTTCCAGCGAGCGCTGGCGTCGACCGAATTCCAGAGAGCACTTCGTGCGACTAGTTTCTCGAAGGCGCTCTCGCGAGCAGACTTTAGAGCAGCGCTCGGTGCAGAGACGTTTCAGAAGGAGCTTAGCGCTACCGAGTTACGAATGAGATAGCCTGTCGATCGGGATCATTTGGTAGATGTTTTCCGTGGGGAGATGCCACTCAAGGTGGCATCTCCCTTTCTTTTTTGGTAACTACGATCCGCTCATCCAATCTCTAAGCTGCCAAGCATGTCTACTCGGTTCCAAGCCGCGACCTGGTTTCTGACTCTGCTTGTTGTTCAATCAACGGCTACAGCTCAGCTGCGTCAACTGGAGACCGAGAACGTCCGAATCATCTACTACTCCTCGTCACACGAGTACGTCATTCCTCATGTTGCCCGCAGCTTCGAGAATGCATGGGCCTTTCATCGCCAACTTTTCGACTACACGCCGCGCGAGAAGGTCTCGCTGTTGATTGAGGATTTCGGTGATTTCGGTAACGGCGGAGCTGAGAATGTGCCAAGGAACTCGATTGTCCTCGGGATATCCCCATCACGACACACCTACGGTGCCGACCTCTCGGCCGAACGGCTTTTCTCCACCATGAATCACGAGACGGCGCATGTCGTTGCGCTCGATCGATCATCAGGCTCAGATCGATTTTTCAGAGGATTATTTGGCGGCAAGGTGGCTCCGACGGACGAGGATCCAGTGTCGATGTTCTATAGCTATCTGACGAGCCCGCGTAGGTATGCACCGAGGTGGTACCATGAAGGCTTTGCCGTATTTATTGAGACCTGGATGGCAGGCGGTCTTGGCAGGTCCCTCGCCGGATACGATGAAATGGTCTTCCGTACGATGGTGCGAGATAGTATCTACATCTACGACTTCGTCGGTCTGGAATCGGAGGGGACAACCCGTGATTTTCAGGTCGGCGTGAACTCGTACTTGTACGGGACGCGGTTCATGAGTTACCTGGCGAATCAGCACGGCGCTGAACAGGTCATTCAGTGGGTCGCACGCAGCGACTCCAGCAGGAAGGGTTATTCGGCGCAGTTCAAGCGTGTTTTCGGAGTAACGCTCGACAGCGAGTGGAGCAACTGGATCACTTTTGAGAAGAAGTGGCAGTCGGAGAACCTCGACCAGGTCCGATCGAGCCCCATTACGCCCTTCCGGCCAGTTCTTGAAGAAGGACTGGGATCGGTCTCACGACCATACTACGATTCCAAGTCGGGACTCGTGTATCTCGGAGTACGTTATCCTGGTAGTCTCGGTCACATCGCCGCATTGAACCCTGCAACCGGCGCGATGAAGAAAACTACCAACGTGCTGGGACCCGCTCTCTTCTACGTCACGTCTCTGGCCCTGGACGAGGATTCACGAACGATCTTCTACACCACCGATAACAACGCGTGGCGCGATCTTCATTCCGTTAATATCGAGACACGCAAGTCGAAGACGCTGCAGACAAACTTCCGGTCAGGTGATCTTGCCTTCAACCGCGGCGATAGATCCCTGTGGGCTGTCCGGCACTACGATGGGCTCTCGACAATCATCCGGATATCGCCCCCATACGACAAATGGGATCCTGTTTACACGTATACCTACGGACAGGACATCTACGACCTCGATATCTCTCCCGATGGAAATCACCTCGTGGGAAACCTGTCCTACATCGGCGGCAAGCAACTGCTTGTGAGATACGCCCTGGATAGTCTTCGTCAAGGCAAGGAGGACTTCGAAACCCTGTTTGATTTCGAGCACTCGGCTCCACTGAACTTCAGTTATTCGCCGGACGGCAAGTTCCTGTACGGAGCATCTTACTATTCGGGAGTCTCCAACATCTACCGCTACAGTTTTGAAGCGGAGGAAATGCAGATCATCACAAACGCTGAGAGTGGGTTCTTCCGACCCATTGTAATTCCGGGGGATTCACTGTTTGCCTTCACGTACACAGGAGAGGGCTTTCAGCCGGTGGTCATCCCGATCGGCCGTCCGGATGAGGTTAGCGCTACCCGATTCCTTGGAACTGCTGTTGCGGAAGGGAATCAAGTGGTCAAGGATTGGCAGGTGGGGTCTCCCCGGGACATCAATCTGGATTCGTTAACAGTATACAGAGGGCCGTACCGCCCGCTCGCAAACACTGCGTTCACGTCGTGGTATCCGGTGGTCGCGGGTTATGGTGATGATGTTGCCGTAGGAACCCGTCTAAATTTCTCGGACGATCTGGGCCTCAGCTCATTGCAGGTCAAGGCTCTGGTCGTACCGAATCGGACCTATCCCGACGACGAACGTTTTCATGGCTCTGTCGACTTTCGATACTGGAATTGGCGCGTCTCGGCCACGTACAATCGAGCCGATTTCTACGACCTCTTCGGGCCGACGAAGACGAGCCGCAAGGGATACTCGTTGGGCATCAACTACGGAAAATCACTCATCGACGAAGACAGCAAGAAGGTTCGGTATGACCTCAACATGGTCGGTTGGGGAGGACTGGAAAGGCTGCCCGATGCTCAGAATCGGATCGCCCCGTTCTCCGAACTTCTTGCGGCCGGAGGTTCTGTTTCTTTCAGCTCTCTCCGCAAATCGCTTGGTGCAGTGGATGACGAGAAGGGGTACTCGTTCAGGGTGTTTAATCAGAACAACTTCGTGAATCGAGAGCTGTATCCCAGATTCTACACGACGCTGGATCTTGGGACACTCTTGCCGATATCGCATTCGTCAGTCTGGCTCCGGACAGCTGCAGGTGTGTCGATCGGAGACCGCGATAACCCGTTCGCAAACTTCTTCTTCGGTGGATTCGGAAACAACTGGGTTGACCACCAGGACGAGAAACGATATCGGGCGCACTATAGTTTTCCGGGTGTAGAGATCAATCAGCTGGGGGGTACTAACTTCGTCAAGGGATTGGCCGAGTGGAACCTGCCACCGGTGAGGTTTCGCCGCATCGGTTTTCCGAACCTGTACCTTCGATGGGCTCGGCCGGCCCTGTTCGCATCCGGCATCCTGACAAACATCGATTCGGACGACGTCCGGACGAGCGCCGCGAACGCAGGTGCGCAGATCGATTTCCGGTTCGTAACCTTCTCCTACTTACCGATCACTATTTCTGTTGGCTACGCGGCAGCATGGCCAGACGGGCTGGACATGAGTGACGAGTTTATGCTGTCCGTCAAGATTCTTGACTAGGTGCTTCGGGCTCTATTGCAGATCGTCAGGCGCTCGCAGTTTGCCCATACCCGTTTTGCAGAACAGCGGGAGTTACCGTGAGGCAATGGTTTGATTGATCTTGGCGTTCTTATTCGGATCGCGGTAAGCCTCTCGCCCGTGATGCTTTTTCTGGTTGTCCTCATCTGGCTGGACAGCTTTAAGCTGGTATCTCTTAGGCAGGTCGTTCGGACGATAGTTATCGGAGCAATCGTGGCCGGCGTTTGTTATCTCGTCAACAGCCAGATTGTAGCGCTCATTGAGCCGAGCCCGGAGGCGCTCTTTCGGTATATCGCGCCGTTAGTCGAAGAGACCTCCAAAGCGCTCTTCATCGTCTTCCTCATAAAATCACGTCGAACCGGTTTTATGGTTGACGCTGCTATCTACGGATTCGCGGTGGGTGCAGGGTTCGCTGTTGTGGAGAACGTCTACTATCTCCAGGCCCTTGGTTCGGCGACGATATTTACCTGGATTGTCAGAGGATTCGGGACGGCGATCATGCATGGTGGCGCCACAGCCGTCTTCGCCATAATCACGAAGACGATGTCCGAGCGTCGTGAAGAGTCCAGGGTCGGATTCATGCTGCCTGGATTGATCGTGGCCTTTGCCATTCACTCGGCCTTCAATCACTTGTTTCTTCCCCCGATAGTCGGCACACTCATACTCGTTCTAGTTTTTCCGATTATCATTTCCGTGGTCTTCCAGCAAAGTGAGAAATACACGAGGGACTGGCTTGGCGTCGGATTCGACTCCGACCAGGAGCTTCTCGAGCTCATCAAGACAGGAAATATCTCTGACACCCGCGTCGGGCGGTACCTCCAGTCTCTGCGTGAGCATTTCTCAGGCGAGATCATCGCCGACATGTTGTGCTGGCTGCGAATACAGGTCGAGCTATCGATCAAGGTGAAGGGCGTCATGTTACTGCGCGAGGCCGGATTCAAGCCGGCGGCGGATGCCGCTACGAGAGCCAAGCTGGAGGAGCTATCGTATCTGGAGGAGAGTATCGGAAAGACCGGACTCGTCGCGATTTCACCGATCGTGATGGCCAACAAAAGGGATATCTGGCAGATGCAATTACTTGACGGCAACTAGTATATTTTGCGTATTATCAGCATAATTAGCACTGATCTGGCCCAAGGAGAGTCGAAATGAAATTCAAGACGAGCGATCACTATTACGCCACAGTGATGGAGATGAAGGGGAAGTTCCTCGGAAGCGTTGACGGCGATGCGTTCAGGGACGCGATCCAAACGCTCAAAGAACAGGGAAAGACGAAGCTGGTTGTTGATCTGTCAGGAACTGACATGATCGACTCCACCGGAATAGGAGCGCTAATCGGTGCACTTACATCCATGCGGAACGCCGGTGGAGACGTCCGAATAGCTTGTCTCAAGAAGCGCATCAAGAACCTGTTCCTCATGACACGTCTGCTCGGTCCGGTCTTCGACGACTACGATACGGTCGAAGAAGCCGTTGCCAGCTATAAGGAAAGCACCGAGCCCGCTTAGGCATCTCTCCAGGCGACGTAGTAGCCCGGGTCACTGCCGGTTCGGACGAAGATCCGTCGCTAACGATTTCGCGGTCGGCGGGTCGGCTGACGGGCGGATCCCTGCTCGAAGCATGACTGTCGCGAGTATCCAGGATCATGTCCCGGCAAGGTGGCGGAATACCTCGGAGTCCTTCCGGCGTGACGGCGGTTACCCGTAATTTTTTCCGGTACCTGGTGAGTTGCGAACAAATCTGAAGGCTCGATGCGTCCGGGTGAAACGATATCACACTACAGAATTCTCGAACGTCTCGGCGCGGGCGGGATGGGCGTGGTATACATCGCCGAAGACCTCTCTCTAGGCCGGAAGGTTGTTCTCAAATTCCTGCCTCAACATCTGACCGCGAATAGCGAGGCCATCAGGCGCTTCAAGCAGGAAGCGAGCACGGCCTCGGCCCTCGAGCATCCCAACATCTGTACGATCTATGAGATTGGTGGGACTGATCCGGGCAGCGTGGAGCAGAGAGACGCTACAGCAGGAGACGGCGGCGATCAAATCTTCATCGCCATGGCCTACTACGACGGCACGACGTTGCGGGAGGTCATGGACGACGGGCGCATGGGAGGGCAGCCCCTTGAGTTCGCCCGAGCGATGGATATCGCGCACCAGGTCGCCGTCGGGCTCAGTGCGGCACACAGCAAGGGAATCGTACATCGTGATGTAAAACCTGAAAACATCGTCGTAACAGACTCGGGCCGAGTGGTTCTGTTAGATTTTGGCATAGCAAAGTTGACTGGCGGAACGCAGTTCACGGCGGACGGGGCTACGCTTGGCACCGTCGCCTACATGGCTCCTGAACAGGCTCGGGGCAACAAGGTCGACGGCCGTACTGACATGTGGGCCACGGGCGTCGTGCTGTTTGAGATGCTCACCGGTGTTCGACCGTTCAGGGGGGATTATGACCAGGCCGTGGTTTATTCCATCCTGAACGAGGAACCCGCGGATCTGGATAAACTGGATGAGCGGATTCGTCCCATCGTCGAGCGGGCCCTCTCAAAGGATGTTGATGACCGGTTTGCGACCATGGCCGACTTCGCAAACGCTCTCGATTTGGCATTGCCGGGGACATTATCAGCGGAGCCGGCCGACTTGACGGGGCGATGGCGCCCCGGCGTGATTATCACGGCCGCAGCGATCCTTGCATTGGTGGCTGCCGCCGTCGTCTGGTTCTCGTACGGACCCGGGCGGCAAGCCGGGTCTGTTGAAGGTCCCGCCATCGGTGTTTCGAGCGCATCCTTCCATCAGGTGACAACGGTAGCGGAGCTCGAAGAATTTCCAGCATTGTCGCCAGATGGCGACCGGATTGTACTAAGCCGCGAGGTCGGTGGATACAGACGGCTGTTTCTACATGACCGCAATTCCGGATCAGAGGTGCAGCTGACGGATGAGGTTCGAGACGACATTCAGGCGGTATGGTCTACTGACGGAAAGTCGATCGTCTTCGTGAGGGCTAACGGTGCATCAGGAAAGATCGAGCCCGGCGATATCTATGGAACGTACATGGGCGGTGACATCTGGAAAATGGATCTGGAAGACGGACGCGTGAGGCGCCTGATTGAGGAGGCCTTTAATCCCGCTTTCTCGCCGAACGGAGAAACGCTGGCATTCGATGCATCGTGGTCCGGTACTTCGCAGCGCTTGTGGATTGCAGACAACGAGGGCCGCAACGCTCAGCAGATCTCCACTGATGCCTCGGAGGAGACGGACCATGTTCGTCCGCGATGGTCTCCCGACGGGCGCTTTCTGGTGTTTCAGACTCAGCGGCGAACGAAACTGGATATTCAGTTGCTGGACCTGGCCTCACGCGAAATCAGCAGTGTCACCGACGACGCCCACCAGAACGTGAATCCCGTCTTCGCGGGTGGGCCCGGCGGCATTGCGTTTTCTTCGGATCGCGGCGGCGGTATGAACATCTGGTACGTCCGTGTCAACGGCGACGGTGTAGCTACTGCGGCTCCGCGGCAGATATCTACCGGAGCCGGCAGCGATGTCGAATTGTCGTCGTCGGTCGACGGCGCCCGACTCGTCTACTCGGTGCTCGGCATCAATGCCGACCTCTGGAGGCTGCCCATGGATCCGACTGCCGGCGTTGCGACTGGTCAACCCGAGGCGCTTGTTTCGTCGACCAGAGAAGATAGTCGTGGTTCGTGGTCGCACGATGACGCCACGATTGCGTTCAACTCGGATCGTACGGGGGACATGAACATCTGGCTTTACGCGGTCGCAGATGGCTCGACGCGGCAGTTGACGGAGGGCCCCGGAGGCGACTATCAACCGTTCTGGTCGCCGGACGATTCAACGATTGTATTCTTTTCCGCCAGGAGCGGCAGCCCCGATATCTGGAAGGTCGATGTGGCCACGGGTGCTCTGTCCCAGCTGACCGGCGACGAAAGCGTTGACATCAACCCATGCTACTCGCCGGACGGAGCACACATTGCCTACCTGTCTGATCTAGGTGGCAGACGGGAAGTCTGGGTCATGAATGCCGACGGAAGCGATCAGCGCCCGCTGACTACGACGGGTGCCGGAGGCCACTTCCTCCGCTGGATGCCTGAGGGGAACCGGATCGTGTTCGCGGCCGAAGGGCTGGCCAAGACCGTGTCGCTCGATGGATCCGAGCCGAAAACTCTGGTCGATGTCCACGGCGGAGCCCACATGTCCTTCTCGCCGGACTTCGCGTTGATCGCGGACGTGAGTGGCCACAAAGTCGTGTGGATCACTCCCGTAGATGGACGTACGCCGTTCGTGGGTTATGCGTCGGAAGATCTGGAGATCCGCATCGACTATCCCGTCTGGTCGAACGACGGGCTATGGTTGCTCTTCGATCGAGTCAAGCCGCGCGGAGGAGACATCTGGATGGTTGATCTCGTTCCGGCTGATTCATAGTCTGAGCCCAAGGCGATCTCGCCGGCACTGCAGCGGTTCGCCTGCGGTCGCCTCAACGCTCGGGATCTCCGGGTGGAAGAAACAGCGTCGAAGATTCCAGTGCCTTGGCTCCATCCACGAACAACTGAAGGTGAGGGAAGGGAATCTCGATATCAGCCTGACGTAGCGCGGCACGAATCTTCTCGGTGTATTCGACGCGGATCTGATTCTCCAACCTTGCGTCCTCGAGAAATACACGGAGCTGCATGTCCACACTCGAGTCATTGAGTGACGTTACAACGACGGTCGGTGGAAACGCAGAATGTAGGCGCTCGTCGCCCTCGGTGAGCGGAAGAACGACCTTACGTGCCTCCTCGGGGTACTCCTTGTAGGCCACGCCAAAGTCGATGTCCACTCGTACTGCTCCCATCATCGTGTAATTGATCACTTTCTGATTGACCATGTGGATGTTGGGAAGGACCATGATTTGACGCTTGACCGTTCTGACTCTGGTGGAGCGCAGCGTGAGGTCCTCGACAACGCCATAGGTCCCGTCCACCTCGATAACGTCACCGATCGCGAAGGGTTTGTCGAGAAGGATCGTGACACCGGATATGAAATTCTCAAGGGTATCTTTCGCGGCAAAACCGATCGCGACACCCGCGATGCTCAGACCCGCCAGCAGGGCGGTTATGTTCACGCCAAACTGGGCGAGAACCATCACGGCAATAAGCACAAACGCAAAGATGCGATAGGTCTTCTTCAGCAGCGATTGAACTCCCTGGTCCACACGCTTTCCCCGCTTCAGAAGGCGATCCAGCAAGGCACCGACAAACCGGTATGTGATATACAGAAGCAGGAATACCAGGATCGCACCAATAATCTCCGGAACCAGTCCGGCGGCCGCGTCGGTCATCAAGGTCTTTACTCTGTGACCGAATTCGGAGAACTGGCCTGTCGCGATGAGCTGGCCGACCATCTCTGGATCCGGCTTGCCATTTAGCAGAGAATCGGCGGTGGCAATGCCCGCGTCGGATGCAGTTGGACTCAATGCAAGCGAATCCGGACTCGCTACGTCCTGAACTACCTGCTGCGGAATTCCGATCATTCTAGGACTCCTGCTTGGTTGGCTCCGGGGGATGTACTGCGGCACTGGCTCCGTTTCTGGCCGCCTGGAGTGTGTTTCTTAGCAACATCGCGATCGTCATGGGGCCGACGCCACCAGGGACCGGCGTGATGTGTCCAGCGACGGCGGCCACAGCATCGTAGTCCACGTCGCCGACGAGACGGTACCCCCGGGGCCGGGTAGCATCTTCAACACGATTGATACCGACGTCGATCACGACCGCGCCAGGCTTTACCATCCCGGCAGAAACAAAACTGGCACGTCCGATCGCCGCGATCAGGATGTCCGCCTCGCGACAGACTGCCGGGAGTTCCTTGGTCCGGCTATGGCATACCGTAACCGTGGCATCCACGCCCTTTTGGAGCAGCATGTTTACCAGTGGCTTACCAACAATGTTGCTACGTCCCACTACGATCGCCCGCTTGCCGGAAATCTCTATATCGGTACGTCGGAGTAATTCCAGGATGCCGGCCGGCGTGGCAGGGGGGAAGCCTCCGTGCCCAAGGACAAGCCGTCCGACGTTCATGGGATGAAACCCATCGACATCCTTGTCCGGGTCAATAGCCAGTATGACCTTGCCTTCATCGATGTGATCGGGGAGGGGCAACTGCACGAGGATGCCGTCCACGTCGTCGCTGGTATTGAGGCGCTCAATGAGATCGAGCAACTCATCCTGCCGGATCGTCGGCGGATGCGACAGCGTATCGCTATCGATGCCCGCCTCGGCGCACGCTTTGGCCTTTCCGCGAACGTAGGACGCTGAGGCGGCGTCATCTCCCACCAGAACCACAGCCAGGTAGGGGGGCCTGTTACCCTCCGACACCCATTTACGAACCTCAATTCCGACCTCGGCACGAACAGCCGCTGCGATGGTCCTTCCGTCAATGATGTTTGCTTGCACGATCTTTCTGAAGGCTGGCCCGGGATTCTGTCGATCAATAATACGGACAAGTCTCGCGACGCGGAAGCGGCGTCCGACCGTCGGGGACCCTCGGGATCCGGAAGGCCGAATGACTGACGGTGTAGTCCTGGGGATCACTATCTTCCGAATCAATCGTCGACTGAGTAACCGGGGACTACATGGACGAAAAGCACAGCTATCGCGTCGGAATACTCGGTGCTACGGGGGCTGTCGGCCAGAAGTTTGTTGAACTACTGGCAGGACATCCGTGGTTCCAGATCTCGGCCGTGGCCGCCTCGGAGCGCTCGGCGGGCAAGCGCTACGGTGAGGCGGCGAACTGGCTCGGATCGAGTCCGATACCGGCCGACGTCGCAACCCTGATGGTCCAGACGTGCGAGCCGACTCTCGACTGCGATTTCGTTTTCTCCGGACTGGACTCGTCTGTTGCGCATGACATAGAGCGTTCGTTTTCCGACGCGGGTTTCCCCGTTATCTCGAATGCGCGGAATCACCGAATGCGAGAAGACGTACCGCTTCTGATTCCTGAAGTAAATCCAGATCACACGAGACTCATACGACAGCAGCAGGAGTCGGGCAAAGGGTTTATCGTTACGAATCCGAACTGCTCCACCGTCGGACTGGTCAGTGCGTTGAAGCCACTGCACGATGCCTTCGGCGTCAAGCGAGTGATCGTCGCCACCATGCAGGCGCTATCGGGTGCCGGGTATCCGGGTGTGGCGTCTCTGGATATTGTTGGCAACGTAGTTCCGTACATCGGTGGCGAAGAGGAGAAGCTCGAAACAGAGCCGCAAAAATTGCTTGGCCGGATGACGGAAGATCGTATCCGGTTTGCCGACATCGAGATCAGCGCTCACTGCAATCGTGTTCCGGTCCTGGATGGGCATACCGAGTGTGTCAGCGTGGCGTTGTCGCAGGCGCCATCCGCCGCCGAGGTCGCAGACGTCTTTGGATCTTTTGAGAGTGAGATCGACGGGCTCCACCTGCCGTTTGCACCCCGTCCTTTCATTCGCTTGCTGAACGGTGATGCCGATCCGCAACCCCGACGCCACGTGGGAATAGACGGTGGAATGCCGGTCTGGATCGGTCGTCTTCGTCCCTGCAACGTGCTGGATTTCCGATTTGTTGTACTGGTCCACAACACGGTTCGCGGGGCCGCCGGTGGTGCTATCCTCAATGCTGAACTCCTGATACTGCAGGGGTACATGTAGTTGCCATGGGCAGTTCACTTTCCGAACTGGTGGTCCGTCGCGCGACACTTCGAGAGGCTCCCGTCGTTGAAGGACTCTGGACCGACTTCCTTGGTGAAGCGGCTGAGCTAGATGACCGGCTCAGGCTGAGCGGGGACGCTGCTCAGAGGTGGAGAGCGGACTACCCCGAATGGCTTCAGGATACGACGCGGGTCCTCTCAGTTGCGGCCCTGGGCAATCAAATTGTGGGCTTCGTGTCAGGCCACCTGTGGGGACCGGAGCCCGTGTTTGAGGATTGTATGGAGATTTTCGTTGAATACCTGTACGTCTTGCCGTCATTTCGACGAAAGGGCATCGGCGGCGAGATGGTGCGCCACGTGGTCGATTGGGGCGCGAGTCTAGGGGCAACGCGTGTTCGCCTCAAGACCCCGGCTCGGAGCGAGGGCGCACTGCGATTCTGGCGTAGCTCAGGAGCTGAACCGGCGGCGGTTGAACTGACATTCGAAATTGAAAGTTCGAAGCCAGCAAGGCGAAGACAGCCGATCGGATTTCGTGGGAACTCCCGGTGAATCAGTCCTGTTCTACTGTCTCCGGTTCAGCGCGGTGTTGACAGGAAACCGAAAGGCATTGTATCATTTTTCGGCAGGCGGAATTAGCTCAGTTGGTAGAGCGCAACCTTGCCAAGGTTGAGGTCGCCGGTTCGAGCCCGGTATTCCGCTCATAAGGCTCGCGGGTTTGTGCCCGCGGGCCTTGTCCGTTTCCTGCAGGCCATGTTTCGCCAACCGGCTGGCGTGGCGACCTCCCAGTTATTCAACCGACCGGGCGAGGCGCTGGTGAGAGATCTTTCAATACGCATACAACTTCCACATGCTGATGAGTACTGAATACCGGACTCCCGTGCTACCCGACGCCCGCAATTCTGACATACTGGTTCATGTTGGCGGCCGCCTTGTGCCGAGGGAAGAGGCTGCCGTATCGGTCTTTGACAGCGTCGTGCAGGGTGGCGATGCAGTCTGGGAAGGTCTTCGTGTCTACGAAGGCAAAATCGCCGAACTGAACGAACACCTTGATCGGCTTTTCGATTCAGCACACGCGCTGGCGTTCCGCAACGTCCCGACCAGGGAAGCCGTCATGTCCGCCGTCTTTGAGACCCTGCGGGCTAACGGCATGCGCGACGGGTGCCATATCCGGCTTACCCTGACGCGCGGAAAGAAGGTCACGTCGGGTATGGATCCGCGTAATAATCAATACGGCTGCACGCTGATTGTGCT
>JABDKH010000247.1 GCA_013002345.1 Rhodothermales bacterium | reverse complement strand
ACATTTCGCTCGTCGTCCTCCTCAATCGTATTGACGAAAGAGATGCCGGTCCGATCTGCGCCCAAGAGCGTAAACAGTGGCTCATCCGACGTCAGGCCGACAAGGATTGCGGCCAGCAAGATGATGCAGGAGGCGGTAGTGAACTTCATCATACCCCGGGTTCGGAAATGCGAGCGATCAATCGACGCGCTCGACGGCCGCGGCAAATTTGGACCAGTGCTCGTCTGTCGGCATCTTGCCTTCAAACAGCACAACGCCTCTGGCACCGCCAGCTGCGGAATGCTGCACAGCCTGCGCCAACTCGATGGGCGTGAGGGCCGGGATGAACAGACCTGCGTACACGGGCATTTTGCCGCCAAGGGCTTCAACGCCTTCTCTCGTCGCCTGCTCAATCCATTCCACCGGCTCGTTGTAGAAGCTATGATAGATCATGGGCATCACGGCATCGAGATCCCAGTTCACCCAGTCCTGTCGCACGAGCGTCTTCGCGATATCCGGAGTAGGGAAAACGGCGGCGGTGATCGGTATGTCGCGCTCGTGCGCGACGTAGGCCAGCTCGTTCACTACGCGCGTTATCGTGTCGTAGCGATACTGAAGCCACGGCTGATGTGACGCGGGGTCTTCGATTTCGAGCGGATCCACTCCGCTCTCCTGTCTGAACTGCTCGCGACAGACCTCGCAGTAGCAGTAATCGTACTCAGGATACTCCTTGTCCTGCACGATCCCGTACTTCTCCCAGAGCTGGATCGGCAGAATAACGTCGGGATAGCGGATGTAATCCAGGTGCACACTTCCCAGGCCGTCGATCGAAGCCAGGTCAGTAACCTGTTTCTCCAGGTGCTCAAGGACGGGCTTGCGTGAGGGACACATGAACTTGTAGTAGTCGACATAGGCGGGCTTGTCGGCCGCCGAGTCTCCGTTGCGGTTCACGACATACCATTCGTGGTGCTCGTCTTCCATCCCGGCCTGCATCATCGTGGCCATCCACGCATGAATTTCGATTCCTTCATCGGCGGCGACAGGGATGAGGGGGGCGAGCTGCGCCGCGTCCAGTTGAAGCAACACGGCATCGATGTTCGCGACCCGCAGGGACTTGAATTTCCTTTTCCAGTCTTCAATGCTGCCGTCGCCCACGTGTCCGCCTATCCACGTGCCGTTTCGAAATGCTTCCATCGGTTTTGCGGGCTTGTTGGAAGGGTATCGACATCCGATCCAGGCGGGTGCACTCATCAGGCCGACGGTCCCGATTCCGAGAGCCTGCAGGTACTCTCTTCTGTTCATGTAATGCTCCGTTTGGGCTGGCCACAAACACCGAGCGCCCGCCCCGGCGAGGCAGGCGCCCGGCGCTCTGAGTTATGACAGTCGAGTTTATTGGGCGTCCCACCACACCGGGGTGGTCAGGTCAAACTGACCGCCCGGTGGCACCGACGCGACCGCATTCGGATTCAGGCTCGTATTACCCCAGAATCCCAGTCTGCGCGGAATCTGCCCGTTTGTGACGTTTCCAGGCCAGTTGACCGGGTCAAGGACCGGATACCCACTGCGCCGCCAGTTCGACCACGCTTCGTGGCCGTTCAGGAACGTCTCCACCCAGATGTGGGTGTTGATCTGCTCCATCGCGTTCGCCGCGTCGTACGGATTGGCCGCAAGGTAGTCCGTGATATCACCGCTGGATATCGCCGGCGCATCCGGATAAAGCGCGAGCTGCTCCATGGCTGCCCGCACTCCATTGGCATAATGCGTCGCAGGGTCACCGACACCGGCCTCAGCAAGCAGGAACTCGGTCTGGGCGTAGGTCAACAGGAATGTTGGAGCAACCCTGCTGCTCACCGCATCCGTCGGGACCGAGTAGTCGGAGAAGCTCGTATAGTCCGGGTCGTAAGCCTCCCACGACGGATCGGCAATCGTGTTGCCGTCGTTGCCACCCGGCATCCCCTTCTGAAGCGCAACCGGTGTGTCCAGAGCACCTCCTACACCGCAGAAAACGCCCAGCCGCGGATCCCCCGTATCACGCAGGAGATTGACGAACGTCTTCGTGCACTTTGGCCGGCCGAATACCTCGAGCACATCGCCGACGCCATTGGTGTTCAGACCGTTGGGTCCTTCGCTGCTCCCACGCTCGTGGGGAACTACGAAGCTGTCGCCATTACCGGTCATCAATCCACCGGGGCCGTTCACGGCAGTGGTTACCCACGAGTTGAGTGACGGCGACCTCATGGCAAGACGTAGCATCAGCGAGTTGCCGAAGCGCTGCCACTTTGTGACGTCGCCACCATAGACCACGTCCGCTCCACCGTACGTCGGGAAGTCGGGGTCAAACTGAGCAACTGCCTGTTGCAATTCCTTCAGCATGTCGTTGTAGATCGCTTGCTGCGTGTCATAGTTCGGCGTCACGTTATTCCGGAGGAAGCCAAGTCCCGCTTCGAAGTATGGCAGATCTCCGTACATGTCCGTCAGCCGATGGAAGACGAACACGCGAAGAATCCGCGCAGCGGCGATCTTGTTGACCATGGTTGGCTGCGCCGGCGGACACTCTGTGTAAATGTCCTGTGTCGCCGCACATTCCTGATCAACGTTGTTGTATATGAGGTCGACGAGCAGCTTGATCGGCGCCCTCTGTCCGTCACCATTGCCGTTGTAGGAGACGGTCCAGAGCGCTGAAAGCCAGTCGGCGTTTGTAGTGTACTTGTCACCGGTGAACCATGTCTCGGCGAGATGCTGAATCATGGCTTCCGGATAGATCAGGTTTGAGCGCCAGGCCTCGTATCGAGTTCCAGCGATCGCCATCTGAGCCGGTGTAAACAAGTAGTCCGGCGGTATGCTACTTGCCTGCGTTGGATTCGTGTTCAGATCCTCGAAGCGCGAATCCTGGTCGCAGGCCGGGAGCATAAGGATAGCTAGAACAAGTACCATCGCTCGTCCTAGTATTTGCTTAATGCTTTTCATAGTTGAAGTCCGTTTGCTTTCCAACATAGTGTTGTGAAGATGCATCCGTCGCACCGGCTAGAACCTGAGGTTCACGTTGAAGCCGATGCTCCTGGTCTGCGGTACGCCTGCAAGCTCGGTCCCCTGAGCATTACCCACATTCAGGTTTGACTCGGGGTCGACGTTTGGAATGTTTTTGTGAATGATCCAGAGGTTGCGACCAACGATCGAGAAGGTTGCCATCTGGATGGGTGACTTCTGCAGCCATCGCGTCGGCAGACGGTAGCTGAGTTGCAACTGACGCAGCTTGACGTATGTGGCGTCATAAACGAACTCTTCTGCAATCTGCCCAACAATACGACCGTAGTAGTCCTGCGGATAGACGGCCGTCGTGTTGTCAACACCGGCTTCGAAGATCTCCTGAGTGAGGCCATTCCCTTCACCCTGATCAGGAGCCGTATACCCATCATCTCCGGGGCCGAGGCCATCCAGGCCCTTGTCTCCGATCTCAAACGGAATACCATCCGGGAACTGGACTCCCGACGGCACCCAGCACTCGCTGGAGTAGCCGGCAGAGTCGCAGTCCGATCGACCGTCCAGCGTATTCTGGTGCAGCCCGAAACCGTACGCATTTGCGTTGGTGCCCGAGAAGATCTCACCTCCGTAGGCAATGTCCACGAGCGCGCTAAGCGTGAAGTTCTTGTATCTGAAGGTATTCGTGATACCAGCGGTCCAGTCGGGGTTACCGTTTCCGAGTATTTCGAATGGACCCTGAACCGGAAGCCCGGAATCGTCCAGCACGATGTTGCCATTGACGTCGCGTGCGTACTTCCGGCCTTTAATAAGACCGAACGGTTCACCGACTTCGGCGAAGATTCCCATCGTGGCGCCGCTGGCGATTCGTGATGCGCCCCCGAGACCCAGCACGCCAAGGAAGTTGGTGCATTCGAGGTCCTCGCTTGGGAACGGATCCGCACATGCCGCTGGTCCGAGAAGCTGCGTCACCTCATTATCGTTCCAACCGAAGTTGGCGTCGATATTCCAGCGCATATCGGCCGTTCTGACGGGCGTACCCGAAAGCAGCAATTCCACGCCCCGATTCGAGATCTCACCTGCATTGATGACCTTGGAGTTGTAACCCGATTCACCTGCCACGCTCGCACTGAGAATCTGATCACTCGTCTTGCTGCTGTAGTAGGTGAAATCCAACCCGAGTCGGTTGTCAAAGAATCGGGTGTCGTAGCCCAACTCCCAGCCAGTGTGTGACGAAGGCTTCAAATCCGCGAGCGGAACCTGCGTTTGCGCGACTCTTCCGATCGGTTGCCCTGCATGTGTATAGTTGGCAAGAGCGTACGTCAGGCTGAGTTGGAACGCATCCGTGTCGCCACCGACTTCCGCCCACGATGCACGAACTTTACCAAAGCTCAGCCAGTCCGGTACATCCAGTGCGTCGGAAAAGACAAAGCTCGCACTCACCGACGGGTAGAAGAACGAGTTGTTGTCTGAAGGAAGCGTGGATGACCAGTCATTCCGTGCGGTACCGGTAAGGAACAGATAGTTCTTGTACGCCAGCTCCGCCGATCCATAGAGGGAGTTGATCTCCTTTCTCGAAACGTCAAAACCGGTTGACGTCTGCGATGCATTCGAGATCGTCTCCAATCCTGGAATGCTGAACTCGCTGCCGCTCAGCTGAAGCCGCTCGAAATCCTGTCGCAGCTTGTTGCCTCCGAACGACGCGTTGAGGTTGACGTCCTCATTCAGCTTCCGGTCGGCAAGGAACATGAAGTCGTAGTTGCGCTCCTGGACGGTCCAGTTGACTTCGTCAATCGAACCGGCAGGCACAAATGCGGTACCGAATGGCTGAACTCTGGTGCGACGCGTTGAGTACCAGTCCTGCCCGACACGACCCTGAACGGTGAGCCAGTCGAGGAGATCGTACGAAAGTTGCGCGTGACCCAGTAGTCTGTTCTTCGTGTCGCTCGCCGTGAATCTCTCGGCGGACCAGTACGGGTTCTGTTGGAACACGCTCTCCGCAATTCGGAACTCCGCGTTTTCGTCGAGACCGCCGGCACAAATTCCCAATGCTGCATCCGGATTCGGATCACCGGAGCAGAATCCCGGCTTCATCGTCTCCACGTCCACGTTTGGCGGCAAGAATGCGACCGTGTAGTTCGCGTTCCTTGGGGCGTCCGAAAGCTCGCTTCGGTTCTGCGTGTCGTCACGGACATAGTTGAGCTTCACGTCGGCCGAGAGCTTGTCTCCGAAGTCCGACGTCCCACGAAGTGAGATTGAGTATCGCTCAAGCCCCGAGTTCGGGACGATGCTTTCGCTGTTCAACCTCGAGAACGAGAGTCTTACCGCCGTATTCTCGACGTTGCCCGTGAAGGACAGGGTATTGGTGTTTGTTACACCGGCGCGATAGAATCGACCTGCGTTGTCTCCGACCGATGAGTAAGGCCGGGTGACACCGTCGAACTGAATGGCTGAGCCGCTGCCAAGGCGCGAGCCCCACGAGTCAAAGGCATTCTCCAGTGCCTGCTCCTGCGTCGTCGGGAATGCACCGCGCGTTCCCTGTCCGTACTGGTCCTGGAAGTCGTATCCAACGACCGGATTCTCAAACGTCACATTTGAGTTGTACTCGACGCCGATTCCACCGCCGGGCCCGCGTCGCGTGCCGGACTTTGTCGTAATTAGAATGACTCCGTTCTGGGCACGCGTGCCGTAGAGAGCGGCAGCCGCCGGTCCCTTGAGCACTGAAATGTTGTCGATATCATCCGGGTTGATACTGGAGATACCGTCGCCAAGATCTTGGCCTCCCCACATCCCGGCGCTGCCGAGATTGCTATTGTCGATCGGAATTCCGTCGACAACGTAGAGCGGCTGGTTATTCCCCTGCAGGGCCGTGTTTCCGCGGATGATGACGCGGCTGGAGCCACCAGGTCCTGAGGCAGGTTTGCTTACGGCGACGCCGGCAATCTTACCGGACAGCGCGTTCGCCACGTTGTTCTCGCGTGCCTGGCGAAGGCTTTCGCCTCCCACCTCGGACACGGAGTAGCCGACCGCCCGTGCCTGACGCTCGATACCGAAGGCCGTGACGACAACTTCTTCGAGCATGCCCACATCCTCCGCGAGCCTGATCTCGATTTGTGTCTGTCCGTTGAGGTCAATGTATTGTGTGACAAAGCCCACAAATGAAACGGCAATCGTCGCCGTCGGGCTCGATGCAATGAACGAGAACTTGCCGTCGAAGTCAGTCGACGCTCCGCGCGTCGTTCCGACTTCCACGATGTTCACGCCCGGCAATGGCGTGAGGTCCTCGGCGGCAACGACGCTGCCGCTAACCTGCAGCTGGGCACTCGCTGCGTCTACACCCATGAGGGAGACGAGGACCGCCAGCATACAGAATGTGCCGATTGCGCTCGTCGGCCGCAGCCGGTAGAGCGTCCGTTGTAAACCAAGCATCATAAAGACCACCTTCCTTCGTTTGGGTGAAGTCAGTCGAGTGTTGCGACAATCAAGAATTTCGGATGGTTGAGGGGACTCGCTCATCGTTGCCGCTCCGGTTACGCTAAAGAAAACACGGTCACATTTCAATACCTGCCGACTGCCAGATCATGCAAATCGCCACAGGAGGCGCGAAAATGGACAAAACGTCTCGTGTATTCGCGCCGGGTCCTGCGACCGCTAAGGGGTTAAGGATATTCTTGATACCACAGATCTTCGGGCAGAGAGACCATACTGTTGGTGTAGGAACTTCCCCTACCTTTTTGTCCAGTGTGGCGGTGTCCCGACAAAATGCAGGTTTGCACCCGGGATGATGGTGGGATATAGCCAGCGCCGCCGGATGAATCCCTGGTGCAGCTCCCGGCGGGTGGTATAAAACGGCATGGGGATCCCGATACGGGGAAGCAGACAGCGGTGACGGAAAGACACGTTGCCCGGACCGCCTGAGCATCCGCGCGGAGGAGCATGAGCCCGGTCGCCACGGAGAGGATCTGCACCCAGGCGAGAGACTGGAACGATTCCCAGCCTGCCTGGCCGGGCAGGCGTGGACGCGAGGGATCTTGTTTCTGATGGCTGATCGGGGTAACGTGGACCGCACATCACGAACGCAGCGTGCGCCCCATGTCATCATCAGCCTCGGCACTGTCTCAACCGACAAGCCGCATCGTTTCCCTGGACGTCTTCAGAGGCATCACGATCGTCGGCATGATCCTCGTGAACAATCCGGGGTCCTGGTCCCATGTGTATCCGCCCCTGCTCCACGCGAAGTGGCACGGCTGGACCCCGACGGACCTGGTCTTTCCCTTCTTCCTTTTCATCGTCGGCGTGGCTGTCGTTCTTGCTTTCGAGAAGCGACTGTCGCAGGGAGTAGAGGCCCGGACGCTGGTGCCGAAGCTGTTGCGGCGGTCGGCGGTTCTGTTCCTGCTCGGTCTCTTTCTGGCGGGTTATCCTTTCTTTACGTTTTCGCCAGAGTTCGGACTGTCGTCGTCCCTGACGAGTATTCGTATTCCGGGTGTCCTTCAGCGGATCGCGGTGTGCTATCTGGTCGTATCGCTCCTGTACCTGTTTACGACCACGCGGACGCAGGTGATCATCTCGGTGGTGATCCTGCTAGGCTATTGGCTAGCGATGAAAGTAATTCCGGTGCCGGGTTACGGCGCGGGACTGATCGATGAACCCACCGCGACACTGTCGGCCTATATCGACCGGTTGGTGTTCGGCCAACATCTCTGGGCGGCTGTGGATCATCAGTGGGATCCGGAGGGACTGCTGAGCACCTTTCCCGCCATCGTGACGACATTTCTCGGTGTGTGGGCAGGCCGCATTCTGATATCGCCACGGGAAACCGTGGACCGGGCCGTCACCCTCTTCGCATACGGTGTTCTGCTGATCATCGCAGGCTACATCTGGAGCTGGTTCTTCCCGATCAACAAGGGGATCTGGACCTCCTCGTATGTAGTGTTTACAGGTGGCCAGGCATTCGCTTTTCTGGCGTTGTGTTACTACTTCATTGATCTTAGAGGATACAAGGGCTGGTCCGAGCCGTTTGTCGTGTATGGCGTTAACGCCATCACGGTCTTCGTGATGAGTGGTGTTGTGGCGAGGACGCTGTCACTGATCAAGGTGGGAGATATTTCGTTAAGTGCCTTCCTGTATCAGAACGTGTTTTCGGCGGTTCTACCTCCGAAACCGGCATCGCTCGCGTACGCCATCGTCTGGATCGTGGGGTGGTATCTGGTGCTGCTGGTTATGTATCGTCGTCGGATTATCATCAAGATTTGAGGCCCATGCCCCGTCATCTGATCCGAGTGGCGCTCGTTCTTGCGCTGTTGATTCCGGCTTCTCCGGGGTTGGTCACGGCTCAGGATATGCGGACAGCAAGACGTGATCACCTTGCTTCTCTCGGATCGGTGGAAAGTGCGTCGGCCGTTGAGAGCTACCTGCTGCGTCAGTTGCAGACAATCGGCGCCCCGAACGCTGGCGACCTGGCCGAGTTTTTCTCATTCGTTATGGTGATCCACGGTCTGGATCTCCAGAAGCTCGAGCGTCTTCAGGCGGGCGGGATAGATCTCGTTCATGCGATGACCTCCGACGCCCGTCCGTTCATGGAGCAGGGCCTCTTCTCAGATCCCGTGGTGGTAGCCGAAGTCGTTGATTTCGGCGATTCAGATGAACCGACCGACGGTTATCGGTCGACGATAGCCGTGCGCGTTGTGGAAACGCTGAAGGGAGAAGTTTCCGCGGACACCCTCTTTCTGCGGCAAAGGGGACAATTCCGTAATGGCATGGGGCAGAATGAGTTTGCGCCGCGAATCGGGGAGAAATATCTCCTGCTTCTGTCGAGACCGATGTACGAGTTTTTCGCCTCACGTAGACAGGCGCCGACGCAGGCATCCGCCGTACCACGGCATGCTTATGCGATTTATAGATACTACCGCGCGGACGACAATCGGATCGTGATGGGCGATGGTAGCAGTCACGACGCCGGATCCATATACCAGGAACTGCGCTGGCTCGAAGAGCTGATGGAGGCGCTGTAGCGGGTAAGGCCCGGATCCACCGCTGATTGGATGCCCGCCTTCGCGGGCATGACGGGGAGTGTAGCGGCCCCATCTTCGCGGGTATGACGAGGAGGTATGCCCATACGTCATCCCGGCCGACTGTCATCCCGGACGTGATCCGGGATCCATGCAAGTCGCTGGCGGACGCACCGTTGTCTGGATGCCCGCCTTCGCGGGCATGACGGGGAGGTGGAGCGGCCCCGCCGCATGGGCATGACAGGGAGTGGTCCCGTACGTCATCCCGGACGCCTGTCATCCGGGCCGCCCTGTCATCCCCGACGTGATCCGGGTTCCATGCAGGTCCGGCCGATCCCATGGGCAGTCACACAACTCGAAATGGATCACCCGCCGGGATGTGCACCACGTCAACGCCCGGCACTCGTGGTCGCAGCCACTCGGAGAACCACGCCATGCCGGGCTCCTCGCTCAGCGCATGCCCGACGACGATAAGCCCTTTGGCCATCCCGTGCTCATTGGCGTCACGTACATATTCCGTGGTCTCCCATTCACGCGCTTCGCCACATATGACGACGTCTACATCTGCGCGCGACAGGTATTCAATCTGCCGTCGACCACCCCAGGCTCCCATGAGAACACCAATTCCTGTGCACGGCATCTCCGGATCTCCGATCGTGCGAACCGCTTGTGCACCGAGCCTGTGTTTTAGAAAGTCCGCAAGATCGGCCAGACTCGACTTTGGGATCTTGCACAGATAGTTGTCTTCCGGACTCGCGAATGCCTCCCATCCAAGCGTGCGAAGGACGCCGTGTGTAATGTCGTCTTGCTGCGTGCGGTGCAAGTGGTCGTGAAGACGCCAGACCACAACGCCGTGACGCTCGATGAGGCTGACCTTCGCATCGTACACGGGATTGTTCTTCAGCCAGTCGGTCTCATCGAGATGGTTGTAAAAGGTTGGTTCGTGCGTGATGATGAGGTTAGCGCCCTGTGCCGCCGCAGCCTCGATCACGGCAGACGTAGCCAGGAACGTGACGGCGATTCCAGATACTGATTGCCTGGTATCGCCGATTTTGACTGTATCGACTGTCTCTGGAATGGGATCCGTTGGCAGATCGCGGAGAATGAGATCGATGACTCCCTGGATGCTCATCTCGCCCGCGAAGTCCGGCTGCCGGCGAGGTAGCGCCGAGACGAAGGTTGCGGCTCCGGCCGTAGTGGTCACGGCAGCTAGAAAATCTCTGCGGCTAATATCCATGATCTCAGTTGTACATTCGTCTTATCAGAAACTGCTGACAACTTCGGCATTCCGATTCGAGTGCGCAACGGTCGGTCTCGCGTGCAGACCTGCACCCGTCCGCGGGCATCATCCAGTGACTGCACGGACGTTAATTCGACGGCTGAAGGGGGCTCACCCTTACTCAACGTGTAAGAGATTCCCCGACTTGTTCATTCCGCTGGCTGGGCGATACTTCGTGTCCGTCAAAGTCAGGCGTCGACACAGAAATATTTAGCACTCTGGGTGCTTAAAGCATAGATCATCCTAGCATGGACAAGCATTATCTCGGGCCCATGTTCTCGCCGCAAAGTGTGGCGCTCATCGGTGCCAGTGATCGAGAAGGAACGCTCGGAACGTTCGTCTACAGAAATATTCTTTCCGCCGGATTCAAGGGCCCGGTGTATCCCGTTAACCCCAAGCGCGACAAGATCGGCGATGTAACCTGCTATCCGTCCATCGAAGACGTCCCGGAAGTCGTGGACCTGGCGGTAATCGCCACGCCGGCTGCAACCGTTCCGAACATCATTCATCAGTGCGGTGAACAGGGGGTGGGAGCCGCCATCGTGATGTCGGCCGGGTTTTCGGAGCTGGAGGGTGTCGGGAAGTCGAGGGAGCAGGCACTGCTTGCGGAGGCCCGTCGCTACAATCTCAGGATTCTCGGACCGAACTGCCTTGGCCTCATACGGCCGTCGATGGGACTGAATGCAACGTTCAGCAACAATACGGCCAGGGAAGGATCCCTGGCGCTTGTCTCACAGTCGGGCGCCCTCTGCACGGCCATTCTCGACTGGGCGGTCGATCGCGGGATCGGGTTTTCCGCCATGGTGTCGATGGGCGGCATGGCAGACGTGGATTTTGGTGACGTGCTGGACTATCTCGCCCTCGACCCCAAGACATCCAGTATCCTGCTGTATGTAGAAGGCGTCCGAAATTCCCGCAGCTTCATGAGTGGATTGCGGGTTGCGGCCCGCCTGAAGCCCGTGATCGTGATCAAGGCCGGCCGTCACGAGGAAGGTTCGCGGGCGGCCATGTCGCACACCGGATCCCTCGTTGGAGGAGACGACGTATTCGATGCCGCACTGCAGCGGGCAGGTGTAGTTCGGGTGATGACCGTCGAGCAGTTGTTCTCCGCCGCTCAGCTGCTGTCGACGAGTCACAGGGTGCGCGGCGATCGGCTCGCGATCGTTACGAACGCTGGAGGGCCCGGTGTTCTGGCAACCGACCGCGCAATCGATCTGGGAATTTCTCTGGCCGAACTCTCGCCGGATGCCATGGAAGGGCTCGACAAGATGCTGCCCGAACACTGGTCGAGAGGCAACCCTGTTGATATTCTGGGAGACGCTTCTCCGGAGCGATACCACGATGCGGTCGCACTGTGCCTTGCAGATCCGAACGTGGACGGTGTGCTGGCGATGTTGACACCGCAGGCGATGACGAATCCGCTGGATGCAGCGCAGTCAGTCGTTGCGGCGAGCGAAGGCATCGACAAGCCGCTCCTGGCCACGTGGTTGGGAGAGCATCAGGTCAAGGAAGGGTGGGCGTATTTCGCGAAGCACGATGTACCGGTGTTTCCGAGTCCGGAAGCATCCGTCGAGGCGTTCGCCTATCTCGCTCGCTATCATCGCAACCAGAAGCTGCTGCTTCAAACGCCGTCACCACTGCACGAAAAAAACGAACCGGACCTGGACGGAGCACGACTCATCATCGAGGGAGCTCTCGTCGAGGGCCGCGATCTGCTGACCACGATGGAGGCAAAGGCGCTCCTGACGGCGTTTCGGATTCCGGTCGCCCGGGGATTGGAGGCACGCTCAGCCGGCGAGGCGCTCGTGGCCGCTGAGAACCTGGGCTTTCCGGTCGTGATGAAAATCAGCTCGCCCGACATATCCCACAAATCGGACGTATCGGGCGTGCGGCTCAACATCGCCAACGCACGAGCCGTTCGAGGCGCCTATCAGGATCTCGTCGAGAGTGTTCAGAAGATTCGGCCGGACGCCACCATCGAAGGGGTCACGGTGGAAAAGATGTATGACCGGTCGCACGGTCGCGAACTGCTCGTCGGCATTGCACGCGACCCGGTATTCGGACCGATCCTGGCCTTCGGCGCGGGAGGCACGGCCGTTGAAGTGATTCGGGATCGCGCCGTGGCACTTCCGCCCGTGAACTCATTCATCATTGATGATCTGATCCAGAAGACAAAGATCCACAAGTTGCTGGGAGCCTACCGCAACCTGCCGGCTGCAAAGATGTCGTCGCTTCAGCAGATACTGGGACGCGTATCGGAAATGGCCTGCGAGCTACCGCAAATTCAGGAGCTGGATATCAATCCTCTGATGCTTGACCCCGAAGGCGCGATGGCTCTCGACGTGCGGATCTCGATCGGAAACGTCACACCGCACCTGGATCGCTATCACCACATGGCCGTGCATCCGTATCCGGTCCACCTGGCCAGTACCGTTCAGTTGAGCGACGGGACGGACGTGATCATACGGCCGATACGGCCGGAGGACGCCGAGATTGAACACGCGTTTGTTCGCGATCTGTCACAGGAGGCCAAGTACTTCCGCTTCATGCGTCGGCTGCAGGAGCTGACGCCCGAAATGTTGATCCGCTTCACGCAGATCGACTACGATCGCGAACTGGCGCTGATCGCGGTTGTCACCGAAGACGACAAGGAAGAACAGATTGCGGTCGGACGTTACTCTATGCTGCCGGACGGCAAGAGCTGCGAGTTTGCGCTCGTCGTTGCCGACTCCTGGCAGCGAAAGGGAATCGGTTCGGGGATCATGATCCGGCTGATGGAGTCGGCTCGGAATCGGGGTTTTCGTTTAATGGAGGGACTGATCTTGACGGACAACCAGCCGATGCTGGATCTGGCGAAACACCTCGGCTTCCGCATTGAGGCCTCGGACGATGGGCCGGGCGTGAGGTCTGCCGTCAAGATGCTCTAGACCCGACCCGGCTCTTGAGGCGAAAGGAAACCCGAGACGAGCGATCGTCAAAGCAAACAAGGAGGGTGAACAGTGTCAATTGCGGAGTTCAGGAATCGTAGTCCGGTCGTGACCAGCGCGCTGCTCTGGACGATCGCGATCATCTTCACCGTCGCCTGCTTTTCCTGGCAGGACAGGACGGGACCGACGTATCCGCTCGAAGGAGATCTTGAGACGGCACACGGAACCGTGCACTTCAAAATATTGCGCAGCGAAACGATCGGCTCAGACCTCGCGGTGATGTTGCTCGATCCGGTGCCGGTCCCCGTGTCAGGCACAGTTCAGTATCGTCGGTTCAAGTCGGACGATGAGTGGTCGTCGATGTCGATGGAGCGCGGCGAGTTTCACCACTCGCGGCGCGGCAGGAAAGGCTCGGATCGTGGACTCGGAGCGATGCTGCCGAGTCTTCAGGTACGTGCCGGCAAGTACGAGTTTTTTGTCTTCGTTGACGATGGGCAGGGGGAGGCAGTGTCCATTACCGGAAGTGATCCGATTTATGCTCGCTACAAAGCGGACGTTCCGAGAATTCCGCTCATGGTGCACATTCTGGTAGTATTTGCCTCGATGACGCTGGCACTCCGAACGATTCTGGAAGCGGCCGTTGGCGGCTCGTTCAAGAAGCTCCTGTGGTGGACGATCGGATCGCTACTGCTCGGCGCATTTGTTCTCGGGCCCGTCGTTCAGTGGTATGCCTTCGGAGTGCTGTGGGCCGGAATTCCATTCGGCTACGACTGGACGGACAACAAGGTGCTGCTCGAGCTGGCGTTCTGGCTGCTGGCCGCGTTCCTGAATCGGGGCGATCGGCGGAACAGAAAGGTTGTGTATCTGGCGGGGCTCGTTACGCTCATCGTGTACTTCATCCCGCACAGCGTCTTCGGATCGGAATACAACTATCTGACCGGCACGGGGCAGGGTACGGCGGGGTAGGTCGACGCGGGATCACGTCATTTGTCGAGCGGGTTTCCGTAGAATCTCCAGCTAGCCTGAAAATCGCGCGCCGGTGCGGTGTCCAGCAGTCGCGCCCGCACCATTTCGATCGGCATCGTCCCGCCCTGGAGAATCGCATCGTGGAAAGCTCGATTGCTCATTCGACCGCCGCCCACTAACTCGTCGTGCAAAGCGCGTATCTGCAATCCACCGAGCATGTATGCTGCCTGATACAAGGGGGGATACGTCCCGTTGAAGGAGCGCCTCACTTCTGCAGTAGCGCTCGCCCGCTCGTGCCCCACCTCGTCGACCAGAAAGTCGATCGCTTCCTGCGGAGTCATGGTGCCGAGGTGGAAGCGAAGTGAGAAGATGATTCTGGCCGCGCGGTGCATTCTCCAGAAGAGCATGCCGATGCGATCCTCAGCCGACTGTGGAAAGTCCTTATCCCACAGGATCATCTCCCAGTACAAAGCCCATCCCTCTGTCCAGAACGGTGTCCGGAATGCCTTGCGATGTGTGTTGTACCGGCTTGTCATGAACCCTTGCAAGTGATGGCCCGGAATGAGTTCATGATGGACGACGGCACGAGAGAAGTGAATATTGTTACCGCGCATCGACATGAGCTTGTCGGCGTGAGCCATTTCACTCGTCGGATACGATACTTGCACGACTTCTCCACCCAGAAAGAAGGGAGCCACCTTCTGCCGCTCGGGAGAAAGCATCGTCATCCGCCAGACCTCCTCCGCAAGCGGTGGAATAGTCAGGAGATCGTTTTCCCGAAGGAAGTCGACAGCTTCGTGCGCCAACTGCCGAACGAGTTCGGGCTGAGCGCCCGGTGCCACGTGCAGTGTCTTGACGTGCTCGAGCGCCGCTTTCCAATCATCACCGTAGCCCAGCTCGTTTGAGGCGGCTCGCATTTCTCGTTCACACCACGCAAATTCGAGATCCGCAATCTCTACTAACTCCGCGGCCCCGTACTGTATCATCTCATGGTGAAGATCGGCCCTGAGCCCGTCCGCACCGATCGGGTCGCCCACGATGGGCGGATCCTCATCCTCGGTGAATCCGACCACTTCTCTTC
>JABDKH010000246.1 GCA_013002345.1 Rhodothermales bacterium | reverse complement strand
ATCGGCAGCGAGTTCCATGGCCATTATTTTGGCTGCGCTGATAAGAGCAGACTTCGTCGTGTTGTAGATGGACAATCCCTTGCCGCCACCCTCTCGACCAAAGATGGACGAGATAAACAGGATCGCGCCGCCACCCGCGCGACGCATCGCCGGAATCGTCGCACGTGCGCAGCGAAGATGCGATAGCACGTTGAGCTCCATGATGCTGGCCCAGTCGTCGTCAGAAGTCTCCTCGAACGGTTTTCGACGGTTGCCTCCCGCACTTCCAACCAGGATGTCAAGTTTGCCGAACTCCGAGATGGCGGCGCTGGTGAGTACCATCCCCGCGTCATTCGAGGTAAGGTCTTGCGGGACGGCAATCACCGTGATGCCCTCGGACCTCAATTGCGCCTCTGCTTCCCTGAGTTGCTCCTCTCCGCGTGCGCAGATCACCAGGCTCGCGCCCTCGCGACCGAGTGCAAGCGCAATAGCCTTACCAATACCTCTGCTTGCTCCGGTAACGAGAGCGACTTTTCCTTGAAGACCTAGATCCATGGGTTCCGTTGTATCGAATTGGAGTGCTGTTGGCGGCGCGCAAAAGGTACGCATTTCAGCGGGGCGCCTGTTCCCCGTGTCGCGAACCTTGCTGCGCCGCGACCGTATTCGCCTAAACTTTGAATCCGGCCCCCTGACCCCCGGAACGGGTTGTGCGGAGTATATTGATCGCTGAACCAGACCAACCCCCGATGACCGATACGCATCAGACAGACCCATTGGCCGAATCGTTTGACTACGAGGGGTCAATCCACCGGATTGAGGAGATCGCTGCCCTGCTAGAGGACCACGATACGAAGCTTGAGGATGCACTCAAGCTCTACGAGGAGGGGGTCTCAATCGCACGTTCATGCATGCAGCGCCTCCGTGATGCGGAATTGCGGATCGCGGAACTCCGTCTGGAAGACACGGATTCATCGGACTAGTCATTCCGAAATCGACCCGCATTATGAACACGTACTTCCCTACCATCGACGACAGCGCCAGGCTCTGGATCTGGGTGGCACAGCGTCCTTTGTGCGAGTCCGAGCAAGTCGCCGTTACTGATGCCGTCGACCAGTTTCTGGGTGATTGGACGTCGCACAGCAGAAAGATCCGGGGTGCCTCCGCTATTCTCCTTGACCAGGTTCTGATTCTGGCCGGAGAAATCGATGAGGGTGAGATCTCCGGCTGCGGAATTGACAAATCCGCTCACCTTTTGGAAGAGGTAGCGTCCCGCCAGGGCTTTGCGTGGTCCTCCGCTCTTGACGTGCCGATTGTCGATGACGCCCGCGGACATGTGGTCATGCTTGATCGCACGGAACTGAAGCGCAGGATTGGCAATGGTGAAGTGTCGAACGGCACGTTGATTATTGATCGCACGCTGACGACCCTCGGCGATCTGCGGAACCATGGACTCAAGCGTCCTGCGCAGGATTCCTGGGCGGCGCGATACTTTCGGTCCCATGCGACTCCCGCCAGTTGAGCACGCATGATGGCGATGCTTCTTTCATTCACTCGTCCACTGGTCAGCTGGCTGACACGCGCCGAGCCAACCAAGCGCGAGATCATACTGGCCACGTTCTTTCTTGCCGCCCTTCTAGGCACCGGTACGCTCGGGTATTCGTTGATCGAGGGCTGGTACTGGTTGGACGGCCTGTATATGACCTTCATCACGTTGACGACCATCGGTTTCGCGGAGGTCAATACGCTCTCCGATCTCGGACGAATCTTTACCATTGGTATCGGGATTGTCGGCATTGGAGCCGTAGCCTTTATCGCGACGCGAGCAGCACAGCTGCTCCTTACTAGCGAAGTAATCAGCAAGCGACACATGAACAAGCGGATAAGTCAGCTGGAAGATCATTACATCATCTGCGGCTATGGTCGTATCGGGAAACGCGTCGCTCAAGATCTGCGGAAAGCGAACAAGCCCTTCGTGGTCGTGGAGATCAGTCCAGCCAAGATAGAAGGACTCATCGAGGACGATTTTCTATACATCCTCGGGAACGCAGAAAACGAGGAGGCCCTCGAGGATGCCGGTATCTCGAGATCCCGTGGCCTGATCCTGACGTTGCCGGAAGATTCAGCCAACGTGTTCGTCACGCTTACGGCACGTGAAATGAATCCAGGTTTGTTCATCCTGGCACGGACTGACACGCATCAGAATGAACGAAAGCTGAGACGTGCAGGTGCGGACAAGGTCGTCGCGGCGTATGAGATTGGAGCCGACAGGATGGCACAGGTCATCCTGCGGCCCAACGTCGACCGCTTCGTCGAGGACGTCCTTCAGTCGGATGGCCTGGACTTGATTATGGAGGAAGTGCAAGTCCAGGAAGGCTCTCTGATGGCGGGGCATTCGCTGGCGGAATCAAACTTCCGACAGAAGTTCAACACGATCGTCGTCGCCATTCTCACGTCTCAGACGGATGAAATGCTCTTCAATCCGAGCGCGACGTCTGTTATCAGTCCGGGCGATATCCTCATCGTCCTGGGCAGTCAGGATATGATCGACCGGCTTCGGAACGAAGGTTGCTCGTGACAACATGGAACCCGGTGTGCCGGGTCCGTCGTTGGAGAAACCGTCTTTTCGTGTCTCAAGTGTTACTATGACTGCTCGCATTGAAACTGTAAGCCTTGCTCTGATCGTCGTCGCGTCCAGCTTTCTGGTCGGCTCTTCCGCCCTGGGTCAGGAGTTTATTAATCAGACCGAAGCGACCCAGATTGTAAGCAACCAGTCTGGACCCGTAGAGGACATCCCGGATGTTTATTACCAGTACTACGTATTGAGCGACCGCCGCGGCAATACGAATCTGGCTCGCAATACGATGTACAAAGTTCTGGGTAACGGCGATGTCAGTCTGGGCAAAAAGAGATCTGTGCTGGTGGGTCTTCTGAACCGAACGCTGATCGGGTCCCTAAGTGTGGGTGACACCGTTGTCGTACCCAACCAGTATGATCTCGACTTCCGGGCGTATTCACCTTTCCCCCGCTTCTATGCGGGCGGTCGGGAATTCGATAAGTTGTTCATCATTGACAAATCCATCCAGGCGTTCGCCGCCTACGAGAAGGGTCGACTCACGCGGTGGGGAATCGTCAACACGGGCGCGAAAGAGTCTCCCACTCCCAACGGACGTTATAACTTCAACTGGAGAACGGAGTACCGCATTTCCTCACTGAGTCCGAGGGACGAGCCCTGGGAAATGTGGTGGGTGTTCAATTTTCACCAGAGTCGCGGCATTCACATACATCAGTTCGCAATGCCCACGGGTGGACCAACGAGTCACGGCTGCGTACGCCTGATCGACGATGACGCGATGTGGGTATACGGTTGGGCCGATGCCTGGAAGACAACAGCAGGTGACGGATTCGGCTCCGAAACGGCTCGACTAATCTCGCCCGGCACCACCGTTCTCGTTATTGGCGAAGATCCGGGAATGAAACCTGAGCCGTTTATCCGGAAGAAACGTATCCCGGTCTTGAAGATGATCGAGTTCCCCGAACATCCGTATGATGTTCCACCTGGAACGCCACAGCAGGAAATGTTCGATCGCGCACGACTGGCTCAAGCGTCGGAGTCCACCCGCTGACAGCTGGCCGTACATCTCGCCGATCGCTTCGACGCGGCCGGTGAGTGGCAGCAGATGGCACGCCAGACAACCGGGACGTTTCGCTAGAAACCCATCAAAGAGTCCTGGTGGCCCGGGAAGGATAGGCGTGGCAGTCCGCACGTCGACCGACTTGCAGCACATCTCATCGATCGCTTTTAACAGCCCGGCGAATTCTGGCAGATGGCCGGCCGGCACCACCCGTCAAACAACCGGCACCTTCTCCTTGATGCGCCTTGAAGAGCCGTGGTGGTGACGGTGACGCGGGACTGAGCGTCGGAGTCCGGACGCCGAACGACTAATAGTACTTCTCGTCGATCGACTTGAACAGCCTCGTAAACCGGGGCAAATTGGCGTCCGCATCCCAGGAGAAGTAGATGAGAACAGCCTTCCCTACGATGTGGTTCATTGGCACGACGCCCCAGAACCGGCTGTCTTCCGAATTGTCACGGTAGTCGCCCATTACGAAGTAGTAGTCCTGGGAGAACGTGAAAGTTGTCGCTGCCGCGCCATCGACCAGGAATTCTGAACTGCTGCCTCGTCCGGTTGACCGACCTTCGTAGCGGCGGATCACCGGCTCGAGATACGGCCAGTTGTCCTCGGTCAAATCGAACGTCAGATTCTCGCCGGGAATGACGACAGGTCCATAGTTGTCTGTCGTGTAGTCACTTCCGGGCGGATACAGACGTTCGCGAAACTCGGCATTACTACCCGTCACAAAGGGCTCGACCCGCTCAACCCATGGCCAGCGTCGGATCTCCTCCACGGACTCCGGTGTCGCGACCACCTGAACGAGCAAAGCATTCTGCGAGTAGCGAACCTGGAAAGCTGGATCAATGCCGAGCTCGATCAGCGCAGACTGCGAAAGCCGAACCCGCGGATCTGTCTTGTAAACGTTCCACCACTGCTGCATGCCGGTCGCCAGCTCGATCGGATTTTCGTCGATGTTGACCGTCTTGTCGATCAGCTGGACCGTTTCTCCCGGCAGGCCTATCACTCTCTTGATGTAGTGGGTCTTCCGGTCGATCGGGTTTTCCCGATCATCGGGCCAATTGAAAACGATGGCGTCGCCCCGCTTGACTTCGGAGAAGCCTGGAAAACGCATGTTCGGCAATCGAAGGCCCGGCAGATACACCTGCGTAAATGGTATCCCGAGTGTCATCGGCGTTCGTGTGCCGTAATGCAGCTTGGAGACGAACAGATAGTCGCCGACCATCAAGTTCTTCTCCATCGACGGCGTAGGAATTCGAAACAGGTCGAAAATCAACGTCCTGACTATGAGCATCACGACGACTGCAAAGACCAGGGCGTCAAACCACTCGCGCAGCTTGGACTTGTGGTGCGGCGCGCGACCCTTGCCCGCGGACGAGCCGGAATCGCTCTTGCCCGCACGGGACTTCTTGCCTGACCGTCTTTTCCGTTCAGACTTGAGTATATCGGAGGCCAAAAGAGTGGAGGCTTAGTATCCTGAAAGCGGCTCGTTCTACGGCAGACGCTAAGGAACGTTTCGGCGTTTCGCCCGCATTGCGTTCTATTCGGGATCTCGCCGTAGCACCGGGCGATTGCGACCTGGTCTTTGAATTTGCTCGAGGAAGAACCCACGATTGTCGTATCCGGTACGATACCATTGGAGCGCCTCATCATCGTAATAGTAATCCACGAACGGCGCCTTGCGGTCGGACTCAATTACCGGGCTCATGAAAACATCCCGCAATTCCTTTAGCCTGTCACCAAATCGTTCCAACGTGGAGGTGGCCACTCCCCTCTCGAAGGGCCCGTTTACGTCTGTAACGATCAATGGGATTTCATTCTCGAGAATGAACCAGTATTCAAACTGAAATATTTCTCCGGTGGCGGCACTGGCGACAGCATCTTCGTCTGCGAGGGTCCTGGTAGGTTTGCCAAAATGCGACTCGAGGCGACCGCGAATCTCTCGCGTCATCATGGTGTCAAGCGGAGAAAGACTGTCCGTCCCCAGAAACACCCAGTCCTCCCCTCTGAAGCGGCGTTCGAAGTGACCCCGGGCGAGCTTTGGAATACGTTGCCAGAAGCGGATAGTGGTGGCCGGCCGATCGACCCGCTCGGGCTGGACCACCCGAGACGATTGTGCCAGGTTCAGGAGGCTGTCGGCCGAGGTCGGCACAGACATGGGCGGAGAGGGTGTGGCCCGCCCGCCTGTCGTGTCTATGAGTTCAAGCGCCAGCTTCCGAAATCGTTGTTTCTGATAGATCTCGACGACGGTCTGCGCGCGCGCCGGCGCCGTGTCACCAAGGGCTGCCGCCACCACTAGAGCCCAGATCAGTCCACGCCATGGACGAAGCTTCATCGCGCACCGTTAGTCGTTTACGGACAGGACGGCAAGGAACGCCTCCTGGGGCACTTCGATACTTCCGACCTGCTTCATTCTCTTCTTGCCTTCCTTCTGTTTCTCAAGAAGCTTCCGCTTTCGAGAGATGTCGCCACCGTAGCACTTCGCGGTAACATCTTTTCGCATGGCCTTGACCGTCTCCCGTGCGATGACACGGCTTCCGACGGCCGCCTGAATCGCGACCTCGAACATCTGCCGCGGAATCAGCTCCCTCAACTTCTTCACCAGCTTTCGGCCCTGGTCGTAGGCCTTGTCCCGGTGAACAATGATCGACAGGGCATCGACAGGATCACCATTTATCATCACGTCCAGTTTGACCAGATTGCTCGGTCGGAACTCCACGACCTCGTAGTCAAGAGAGGCATATCCCCGGCTCGTCGACTTGAGCTTGTCGTAAAAGTCAAACACGATTTCAGAGAGAGGTAATTCGTACTCGAGGTTCACTCGCTCAACATCCAGGTACGTTGTATTCGTGTAGATGCCACGACGATCCTGGCACAGTTTCATCAGCCCGCCGATGTACTCGGTGGGCGTGATGATTTCTGCTTTAACGTAGGGCTCGCTGATCTGGTCGACGTCGCCTGCGTCCGGCATGTTGCTTGGGTTGTGCACCGAGATAACTTTGTCCCCGGATTGCACCTCATACCTTACGTTCGGTACCGTCGTGATGATGTCGAGGTTGAATTCGCGGTCGAGTCGTTCCTGCACAATCTCCATGTGAAGCAGTCCGAGAAAGCCGACACGAAACCCGAAACCAAGTGCCACGGATGTTTCGGGTTCATACGTGAGTGACGCATCGTTCAGCCGTAACTTGTCGAGCGAGCTTCGCAGGTCTTCGAATTCGTCGGAGTTCGTCGGAAACACACCGCTGAAGACCATGGGCTTTACTTCCCTGAATCCGGATATGGCATCCACGGCGGGATTCTTGGCGAGTGTGATCGTATCGCCGACGCGTGTATCCCGAACATCCTTGACGGAACCGACGATGTAGCCCACGTCACCGGCGCGCAGTACGTCTACGGGTTCCATTCCCAGTCGAAGAACACCGATTTCCTCCGCGTCATACTCCTTCTTGTTTGACAGAAAGAGCATATGATCCCCTTTGTTGAGGGTCCCGTCAAACACCCGTGCGTACGCAATGGCGCCTCGATAGGAGTTAAACACTGAGTCGAAGATCAGGGCCTTGAGTGGACCCTCAGGATTACCGCGGGGCGCCGGAATGCGAGCGACTATCTGCTCCAGCAGCGCGTCAACGCCCTGTCCGGTTTTTGCGCTGATGTGCAGTATGTCTTCGGCACGATCACCGATCAGATTCTCGATAGATTGCGCGACAATATCGGGGTGTGCGCTGGGAAGATCGACCTTGTTCAGGACGACGATGATCTCCAGATCGTTCTCCATCGCCAGCGAGAGATTGGAAATCGTTTGTGCTTCGATACCCTGTGCCGCATCAACTACGAGTATTGCTCCTTCGCAAGCGGTGAGAGCGCGCGATACCTCATATGTAAAGTCGACATGACCCGGTGTATCAATCAGATTGAGCGTGTAATCAGCGCCATCAGCGGCCCGGTAGCCCATCCGAATCGCATGGCTCTTAATCGTAATACCGCGCTCTCGTTCGAGGTCCATGCTGTCAAGGACCTGCTCGTGCAGCTCACGGGACGACAGTGTTCCGGTCGCCTCAAGCAGGCGATCTGCAAGTGTGCTCTTACCGTGATCGATATGAGCAATAATGCAGAAGTTCCGGATTCGACTCTGGTAGGACGACATCAACGTGGACGCTTGAAAGTGACAATCTGAGACGCAGGACTACGTCTCACGGTCGCCAGGTGGTCGCGGATCCTGCAGCCCGTCTTGATCGGGCAGCGCCGACTGCTGAGGTGCCGGTTCGAACGCCGGAGAAGGAACGTGGTCAGGAACGGGTTTCGGGACTGCCGGTGCCGCCTCCGACATTCCGATTGACCCTTCGAGCGACGCCCCGTCGTCAGGCCTCATTCTGTTATGAAACGCTTTCTGGAACAGAAGAATTCCCACAACCCCAACGACGATGGACATATCCGCGACATTCCAGATTGGGAACAGTGCGAAGTACTTCCCACCCAGCAGAGGTATGGACTCAGGGACGTAGCCGCGCCAAACGTTGATATGAATGAAGTCGACCACGCGCCCCTGAAAGAACGGTTCGCCGTAAAACAGCTGCCCGTAGAATACACGATCGATGATGTTGCCGAACGCCCCACCCAATACGAGCGCTAGACTGAATCGGTACGGTGCATAGCCTCGTCGGATCCTGAACAGGTAAATCAGGATCACGAATGTGGCGACGATGGAAAAGTAGGTGATGAGCGCCGGAGGACCGAATGTGATGCCGAACGCCATCCCGGGATTTTCGGTATACGTCAGATTCAGCCAGTCGCCGATGATATGAATCGTCTGCGACCGATACATGGTCTGGAGCACCGCTATCTTTGCGGCTTGATCGAGCAGGACTACCAGTCCTGATAGCCACAGTATTCTCATGCCGGCTGTAACTGTGTCCGAATGACTCCGGTCATTTGAGGGGTGATGACTAACGGCATGAGCGTCGTCGACCTATCGTTTCTGCTGCCGTTTCGCCTCGATGGAAATCTCGGTATGCGGTACGGCCTCTAATCTCTCCTTCGAGATAGGCTGCCCTGTCACTTTGCAGACTCCATAGGTCTTGTTCTCGATTCGTTCGAGCGCCCGGTCGAGATATCCGACGTACTTCTGCTGCCGAGCCACCATGAGGTACAGCTTTTCGCGCTCCATGGCGTCGGTCCCGGCATCAGCCATGTGGAAACTGTAGGCGGTGTCGTTCTCCGCCTGCTCCCGAGAATCCGCAAGACCGCGACGCAGGCTGTCGATGTCCTCCATCGCTGAGTGACGTCTCTCGACGATAAGATCACGGAAGTGACTCAGCTCTTTGGCTGAGAAGGGCGACTTGCGTGCCTTTAACGGCTGTTGGACTGTCACTTTCTTGGCAGCCGGCCTCTTTGCGCGTGTGTTCTTCTTCATGGTAGGTCTCGCTGTCCTCATGGACTTGAGGGGCGCCTTGCCTCTCATGCTGATTCGTCGTGCTTCAGCCGCCTTCTTCGCGGCCTCTTTCTTCGCGGCCGCCTTCGTCATCTTGGGCTTCGTTGCGACCGTCTTTGTCGTCTTCGTCTTCTTCGCCACAGGGCGCACTTTCGCAGTCGTCTTCTTCTTCGCTGCCGGACGAGCCTTCGCAGTCTTCTTCTTCGCTGCCGGACGAGCCTTCGTAGTCGGCTTCTTCTTCGCTGCCGGACGAGCCTTCGCAGTCGGCTTCTTCTTCGCCGCTGGACGAGCCTTCGCAGTCGTCTTCTTCTTCGCTGCCGGACGCGCCTTCGTCGTGGACTTCTTCCTGGCTGCAGGACGCGCCTTAGTCGTAGTCCGCTTCTTAGCTGCGGAACGAGCCTTCGCAGTACTTCTCTTCTTTACCGCGGTCGACTTTTTGGC
>JABDKH010000245.1 GCA_013002345.1 Rhodothermales bacterium | reverse complement strand
CTGCCCCGATTTTTGAAACCGCGAGGCGTAGTGACGAGGCACTCCTCGCATCGACGATCGTGATTCGCGTCGATAAGCCGGCACCGACTCGCCGCCTGCGCTGGCGGCGGGCTGGTCGCCGGTGGCGCATTTCCAGGGCATCGGTTCTCGAGGTTCAGCTATCAGTTTTGGTACCCGCCGTGGCGTGACCTGTCAGGCTATCTCACCTGAACGAAGTTTAAGGATTGTTTAAGGCTCGACTAAGACTCACCGGGATAGCTTGCAATAATCGATGATGTTGCAAATGAACCATTTCGGATCATGGTCTCAGTTGGCCAATTCGGCTTATCCCGAGTTGGAATCACCAAGAGTGGTGTTCGAATGATATTGGGTCTTCTAAAAGGAGCAGTAATTGTTGCTGCGGTGGTGACATCTTCGGTTTCCAGCGACTCCTGTACCGGTTTTGCCTCACATCAGGACCTCGATATCCCGGACTGGAGCCACGAACCGCTGCCGCGTAGCAATCCGATAAGTCCGACCCGCATTTCGCCAAACGATGTCCGCGTATCAGCCAGCGTAGTTCAGGCTCAGCGAGCGATTCCAAAATGTTGTCGCGTTCTACCGATAAGACCACTCGCTTCGGCGATGCCCGTCGTCAGCCTATCCCTGACACATCTGGCTCTCCTGGGAGCCCCCAACGACGCCGTCTCCCAAGGGGATCTCGTCAGGCCCGATCGTGGCGCGTTCCCGGCCGCGCAGACATTTACGTTTGTTTCGGATCGGCAAAGCCTCTTCTCGGTGTTTCGGAGCTGAGGTGTGTGATGAGGTTGAGTCCGACACCGCTCAACTCATTGCTAGGCCGACTATTCCTTCGCAAACAAGCGCACACCACAAATCTATGTTCCGATCTCGAACCCAGTCCGCATTCTTGTCGATCGTACTCCTGCTCAGCCTAGTCGCGGGTGCTGGATCAGCAAGCGGGCAAGAGGCACCGCCTGAGGATCATGTGCTTCGTCTCAGCGATCTCCTGAACGAAAGCCGGGCAAACAATCCGACGCTAAGAGCCGCTCGTTTGGAGGCGGAGGCCTTGGCGGAGAGAAGGGGTCAGGTTTCGGCCCTTCCAGATCCAACTTTCATGGCGTCCTATCAACCGTATCCACTACTGACAGCGCGAGGTACGCAACGAACCCAGTGGCGTGTTGAGCAAATGATTCCGTTCCCGGGCAAGCTTGGCCTCCAAGGGAACATCTCTGATCTGAGTTCAGAGATCGCCGTGTTTGAGGCAGAAACGCTTGAGGACGACATCACTTTTCGAATCAAGCAAGCTTACTTCGAACTACATCGGATACAGCAACAAGAGGTGCTCATTCGATCCTTCCAAGATCGCCTGGTGAACTTCGAAGAGGTCGCGAGCACGCAGTATGAGGTCGGAGCTGGGATACAGCAGTCTGTGCTGAAGGCTCAGCTTGAGCGCAACATGCTCGAGCGGGTGTACCTGGAGCTTGTCGAGCGCCGGCGCACCGCGGCGGAAGAGCTTGCAAATTTGCTCAATCGTCCCGTGTCAACGGGTGATCTCGAAGAAATTAGAGTCGCCAGACCACCAGGCCTCTCGCTCGATCACGATACACTGTTCGCAGTCGCGTATCGAAGCCGTCCAGAGGCCGCGATGCTGGACATTGCTGCGCTTCGTGCGGACACACAGATCGCCCTCGCAAAGAAGGAGTACCTCCCTGATTTCGGGCTGAATGTGACATACTTCGATGTCGGCGCTGCGGACGTTCCGCCGACGGCCACCGGCCGCGACGCGCTTGGCGTCGGAGTCTCAATAAAGGTGCCCCTTCAGAGGGGTCGATTGCGTGCGAGACTTGAGGAGGCGCGACTTCGTCGATATCAAGTGGAGGCGAGACAAGAGGCACTGGAAAGCTCGTTTCGGACTCAAATCGGAGACCTTGACAATCGGCTGCGACAGGAACAGCGACAACTCTCTCTGTATCGCCACGTGCTGATTCCTCAGGCTGAAACCACTCTCCAGGCAACGCTGAGTGCTTATACGACCGGTCGTACTGACTTCCTGAATCTCCTCGACGCCGAGCGGGTGCTCTTCACACTGAATACTGGCTACGAGGACACGTTCGCTCGGTATCTCACTGTAGCGGCAGCCCTCGAACGTGCTCTTGGCATTGCCTCGCTCGAAGAACTTGATAAGTAGATGTCGGCGACGACATCCATCCAGAACCCGAACTGACATGAAATCTCAGAATCTCATCAAATGGCTGGTGCTGCCATTACTGTTCGTCGCGCTGGCCGCTGCCGGCTTCGTTATCGGTCGAATGACCGGTAGTGGTTCCGAGAATAACGGTACCCCGTCGGACGGGTCCGAGGAGCGAACAGTACTGTACTGGCGTGCTCCGATGGATCCGACGGAGATCTACGATGCTCCAGGTAGATCAAGAATGGGCATGGACCTGGTTCCTGTGTATTCGGGCGAGGAGCCCGAGAGCGACGCACAGGCCGACGAGAAGAAGATTCTCTACTGGAGAGCACCCATGGACCCCACAGAGATCTATGACGCTCCTGGTAAATCTAGCATGGGCATGGATCTCATTCCCGTTTACGAGGACGAGTCTGGTGCGGAATCCGGCGGCATCATAACCATCGATCCGACGACCGTACAGAATATGGGTGTGCGCTCCGCCAGTGTCGAGCGCACTGATTTCTCGCGTACCATTCGGACCGTGGGTGAGATCGACTACGACGAGGAACGCCTCTATCTGGTCAACTCGAAAATCTCTGGATGGATCGAAAAGCTTTACGTGAACTTCGTGGGTGACGAGGTGACGAAAGGTTCACCTCTTATGGAGATCTACTCGCCCGAATTAGTGTCCACGCAGCAGGAGTATCTACTGGCCGTCGCGAACTATCGGACCGCTTCGGGCAGCGGAATACCCTCAATAGAAGAGGATGCAGCAAGGCTCCTTTCGTCGACCCGCAAACGACTCGAGTACTGGGACATTCCGACAGCAGCGATCGAGAACCTGGAGAGGACCGGAGAGATCAAAAAGACGATTCTGCTGGAGGCACCGGCGACAGGAGTCGTTGTCAAGAGAAACGCCATCGAGGGTGCCTTCATTAAGGCGGGCATGGACCTGTTCGAGATCGCCGATCTTAGGTCGGTGTGGGTGCATGCGAGCTTCTACGACAACGAGGTTCCATGGATCAGTGAGGGACAGCAAGTGGAGATGGAACTGTCCTATCTGCCCGGCAGGACATACACCGGCCGGGTTTCATACGTGTACCCGTACCTGCGAGAGAAGGCTCGAGACGTCCATGTTCGTTTGATCTTCTCCAACCCCAATCTAGACCTCAAACCAGGCATGTATGCCAATGTGAGGCTGCAGGGAAAGACCATTCCGAAAGCACTCATTGTCCCGTCGGAAGCCGTGGTTCGGTCTGGCGCGCGCGACATCGTCTTCGTTGTCCGCGGTGAGGGAAGGTTCGAGCCACGAGAGATACGAATAGGAGAGGAAGGCGGCCCGGACAACGGCTATGTGCGAGTCATATCGGGCTTGCTAGATGGCGAGGATGTAGTGACCTCCGCTCAGTTTATGCTCGACAGCGAAAGTCGGTTGCAGGAGGCCATACAGAAGATGCTCAGTGATCAAATGAACCGGAGCTCGCCAGCTGGGTCTCCACAGTCAAAGGAGGACTCGGTGTCTTTGCGGCCCACCGAATCCGTGGCTGACGTCGACTCCGCTGATCCAGAGCATAGCATGAAATCAGCCGAGTCGGTGCCGGACAGTCTGTCTGCTGAACATAATCAGAATATACAGTCGTCCGCCGCTACGCCTAGTGTGCCACCGGCAGAGCACGAGCACCCTGCACCGCCGGCAGAGCACGAGCACCCTGCACCGCCGGCAGAACACGAGCACCCTGCGCCGCCGGCAGAACACGAGCACCCTGCACCGCCGGTAGAACACGAACACGATTCACATTCGGCCGACTCGACGAACGCAGCCTAGTCCGCGGCCATGTCCACGAAAGCAAGGGCACGTCGCGCGGCCGACCATCATGGACGCCAACCCAGATCGGCGAAGAGGAAATAATGCTACAGAAGATCATTGAAGCTTCGGTCAACAATCGCTTTCTCGTGATCATCTTCACGGCGCTCATCGGACTGGGCGGTTTCTACGCGATGTTGCAGACGCCGGTGGATGCGATTCCCGATCTGAGCGACGTCCAAGTGATCATCTTCACTGAATACGCCGGTCAGGCTCCGCAGGTCGTTGAAGATCAGGTGACGTATCCGCTGACCACCGCCATGTTGGCCGTCCCATTCGCTAAGGTTGTTCGCGGCTATTCATTCTTTGGATACTCGTTCGTCTACATCATTTTCGAAGATGGCACGGACATGTACTGGGCCCGAAGTCGGGTGCTGGAGTATCTGAATTACGTGTCCAGTCGCCTCCCCCAGGGAGTGACGCCCTCGCTGGGGCCGGACGCTACGGGAGTGGGTTGGGCCTTCGAATACGTTATTGACGGTGGGGACGAATACGACCTCCAGGAGCTTCGATCGATCCAGGACTGGTTTCTGCGCTATGAGCTCATGAGCGTACCCGGTGTGGCTGAAGTCGCCTCCATCGGCGGCTACGTGAAGCAGTACCAGGTAGAGGTGGATCCGAACAAGCTTCTTGCCTACAACATGCCGATCTCAAGAGTTCGGAACGCCCTTAAACGGAGCAATAGCGACGTTGGCGGGAAGCTAATCGAGATGGGCGAGGCCGAGTTCATGGTCCGGGGGCTAGGCTACATCCAGTCGATTCAGGATATTGAAAATACGCCTGTCGGTGTAGACGAAAGTGGTACACCGATCTTGATCAAGAACATTGCCCACGTTCACGAGGGCCCAGAATTGCGTCGCGGCCTAGTTGACTGGAATGGAGAAGGCGAAACCGTGGGCGGTATCGTCGTCATGCGGTACGGGGAGAATGCTCTCAAGACCATCGATGGTGTCAAGGCGAAGCTTGTAGAGTTGAAGAAGGGGCTGCCGCCTGGCGTGACGATCAAGACCGCCTATGATCGTAGTGCGCTCATCCATCGAGCGATTGAGAATCTGAAAGGTAAGCTGCTCGAAGAAAGCATCATTGTCGCTTTCGTGACCATTCTGTTCTTGCTGCATTTTCGCAGTGCATTCGTGGCAATCATCACCCTGCCTCTGGGAATCCTGATCTCGTTTCTGGTGATGTATTTCCAAGGTCTCAACGCTAACATCATGTCTCTCAGTGGTATCGCGATCGCCATCGGGGCCATGGTTGACGCTGCGATCGTGATGATTGAGAACGCACACAAACACATCGAACGAGACGGGGGCAAGAAGGATCACTGGCGAATCATAATCGACGCATCGAAAGAGGTGGGCCCTGCACTCTTCTACTCGCTTCTAATCATCACTCTTTCGTTTCTGCCGGTATTCACATTGCAGGCCCAGGAAGGGCGCCTGTTCAAGCCGCTAGCGTTCACAAAAACGTACGCGATGGCGGCGTCGGCGCTCCTCGCGATTACGATCGTGCCCGTTCTGATGGGATATCTGATCCGTGGTAAGATTTTGCCGGAGACCAAGAATCCGGTCAACCGCTTTCTGATCTGGATCTATAGGCCAGTGATCCACTGGGTATTGCGTTTCCGGTGGACCACAATCATTGCCTCCCTGGTGATTCTGGCCGCCACGTTCTATCCGCTAAGCAGGCTGGGTTCGGAGTTCATGCCACCGCTCAACGAAGGTGACCTTCTCTACATGCCCACCACAGATCCGGGGATTAGTATCACGAAGGCAAAGCAGTTACTGCAGCAGACCGACAAGATCATCAAGAGTTTTCCGGAGGTTGAGACAGTACTGGGCAAGGTGGGTAGAGCGGAAACGGCGACTGACCCGGCACCTCTGTCGATGATGGAGACAACCATCACGCTGAAACCGCAGGATGAATGGCGACAAGGTAGAACGATGGACGATCTCGTAAAGGAGATGGATGCTGCGATCAACTTTCCCGGGCTGACGAATGCGTGGACCATGCCGATCAAGACACGCATCGATATGCTCTCAACAGGAATCAAGACGCCCGTTGGAATCAAGCTCATGGGTCCGGATTTGCAGGTCCTATCCGATCTCGGGCAGCGGGTGGCTGCTGTCGTGCAAACGGTTCCGGGCACACAGAGCGCGTTCCCAGACAAAACGGTCGGTGGCAACTTTTTGGACTATAAGATCAAGCGGGTCGAGGCTGCCCGATATGCTCTGACGGTTGGAGACGTACAGGATGTAATCATGTCGGCAATCGGAGGTATGAACGTAACCCAGACCGTCGAGGGCCTAGAAAGATACCCTGTGAACCTACGGTACAGCCGCGAACTTCGAGACAACCTATCAGCATTGCAGCGCGTGCTGATTCCTACGCCGACAGGAGCGCAGATTCCGCTAAGCTATGTCGCGGACTTCAGCATCGTAAAGGGCCCACCGGTTGTCAAGAGTGAAAACGCGCGAACGACCTCCTGGCTCTACGTCGACATCCGTGACATCGATGTGGGGACATACGTCAGGAACGCTCAGGTGGCCGTCAACGAGCAGGTCGATCTCCCCGAGGGCTACAGCATAGTCTGGAGTGGCCAATACGAGTACATGGAGCGCGCACAGCAACGCTTGCGTGTCGTAGTTCCAATAACGCTCCTGATCATATTCCTGCTGTTGTATTTGAATTTCAGGAATATCACAGAGAGTCTCATTGTCATGTTGTCGCTGCCGTTCTCGCTGGTGGGCGGGATCTGGTTCTTGTTCATCCTGGGCTACAACCTCAGCGTGGCAGTAGGTGTTGGATTCATCGCTCTTGCAGGGGTCGCCGCGGAGACCGGGGTGATCATGCTGATATACCTTGATCACGCCTATGACGCACTGAAGCTGACCGGGAAGATGCGCTCGATGAAGGACCTGTACGAGGCCATCATTGTGGGCGCCGTTGAGCGCGTCCGACCGAAAATGATGACCGTTATCGCGATCATGGCCGGTCTG
>JABDKH010000244.1 GCA_013002345.1 Rhodothermales bacterium | reverse complement strand
CACCAACACGACCGTCGACTGGCAGTACGACGAGGCCACTGCCGACCTCATTACCACGTATACGTACGAGACCACGTGGATGGATGACGCTGCGAACAGCACCGACGAGACCCTCACCGCTCTCTATAGACATCAGTGGCTGAACACGGCTGCACCGATGACCGGCCACACATACCAGTCTCCGAACGGAGTGATGAAACTCATCGCGGGCCGTTCTTTCACGACGGAACTCAAGTTCTCGGGCGTGCTTCCCGCGCTACCCGATCGAGGTGACTATGACAAGAGCGAGCTCCTTGCACTTGTGCAGAGTGTCGCCGGCGAGACCCTGCCGGTCGGTCCCACCTACGACAACGGAAAAGCCATGGCTCGCTTTGCGAACCTGGTGCATATCGCCGACCAGTTGGGTGCCACAGCCGAGCGCGATCACTTCATCTCCGAAATCAAACGGCGGCTCGAGGAATGGTTTACGGTTGGGGGTGATCAGCAATACTCGTACATCGATAGCTGGGACGTCCTCACCGGATATCCGTCCGGCTTTGGGGCCGACAACCAGATCAACGACCATCACTTTCATGCGAGCTACGCGATCATGAGTGCCGCGACCGTGGCACGATACGACAGCGCCTGGGTGTCGCAGGAGAACTGGGGTGGCATGGTCAATCTGTTGATCAAGGATGCCAACAACTGGGATCGCACCGATCCGCAATTCCCCTTCCTGCGATCTCACGACGCGTACGCCGGTCACTCGTGGGCGGCCGGTCACGGCGACTTCGGAGACGGCAACAACCAGGAGTCGAGCTCGGAGTCCATGAACTTCGCTTCGGCCGTGATTCTGTGGGGGGAAGCGACGAATCAGAAAGACGTCCGGGACCTGGGCGTTTTCCTGCACGCCACCGAGAATTCGGCGGTTCACCAGTACTGGTTTGACGTAGACAATGAGGTGTTTCCAGCCGATTATCCTCACGTTGCGATCGGAATGGTATGGGGCGGGAAAGGAGTGCACTCGACATGGTTTGGAGCACAGCCGGAGTTCATCCACGGAATCAACATCCTCCCGGTGACTGCGGGGTCCCTCTACCTGGGTCGATATCCGGAGTATGTGATTGCGAATTACGACGAGATCGTGGCAGAGCGGAACGGCCAGCCGACGATCTGGCAGGATGTTCTGTGGGAGTATCTCGCGCTCGCCGATCCCAACCGGGCGCTTTCCTACTACTACGCCGACGAGGACTACACGCCCTTCGACGGCGAATCGCGTGCGCATACCCTCCACTGGCTGTATAACCTGAAGAAGATGGGCCGTCACGACGCGACGGTGTTCGCGGATACCCCCATGTACTCCGTGTTCAGAACGCCGGCCGGAGAACTGACGTACGTGGCGTACAATGCCGGCTCACTCGAAAGACTAGTCACGTTCTCGGACGGAGTCACGATGACTGTCGGGCCGCGCGAGTTGAGTGTGTACAGCACGCTCACCGAAAACCCCAATGCCCCGGTCGCACTCCTGCGGGCGAACAAAACCTCGGGCAAGGTGCCGCTGACGGTCGAGTTCGAAGGTAGCAGAAGTTTCGATCGAAATGGCGGTGACCTGGAGTATCACTGGGAGTTTGGATCGGTCGGGACGAGTTCGAGCGCGGATACCGTTATCACCTTCGACACGGTAGGCGACCACCGGGTATTGCTCACGGTCACAAACTCTCTGGCGCTTACCGCGAAAGACAGCGTCCTTATCAGTGTGCTTGGGAACGGCACGCCGTTCAACGGTTCACCGGCACCTGTTCCCGGCAAGATTGAGGCTGAGCACTACGACAACGGCGGCGAAGGCACGGCCTATCACGATACCGACGCCAACAACATCGGACTGGCGTTCCGGCCGAACGAGGGCGTGGACCTGGAGGGATCGAATGACGGCGGGTTCGACATATACTGGATTACGGCCGGCGAATGGGTGGAGTACACGATCGTTGCCGCAGAGGCCGGGCAGTACGATTTCGCGCCGTACGTAGCAACGGTGCCGGGCTTCGGCAATCTGACGCTGCTGATCGACGGCATCGATGTGAGTGGAAAGCGACCGGTACTGAGCACGGGGGGCTGGCAGTTCTGGCGGCCCATCGAAATTGGCAACGTGCCGCTCGAGGCCGGTGAGCACATCATGCGTCTCGAGTTCGATTCTGATTCTGACAAGACCGGATGGCTGTTGAGCGTGAACTACATCATCGTTACACGATCGACGCAGGTCGGGATTGAGGACTCGGCCCTTCCCGCGGAGTTTGCGCTCGCGCAGAACTATCCGAACCCGTTCAATCCGACTTCCGAAGTCCGGTACTCACTGCCCGTGAGCGGTCGCGTCACACTGGAGGTGTTCAACTCGCTGGGCCAGCGAGTAGACCGGTTGGTCGACGGATACATGGAGGCCGGGCATCACGCGGTCGTGTTTGATGGGGCGGGACTGTCGAGCGGACTCTATCTCTACCGGATGACTGCGCCGGCGTTTTCTCGTACGCGAAAGATGCTGTTGCTGAAGTAGGGTAGCGGAAATCGGATACGAGGCACTCGCCTGCAGACGGTCTCAGTCATTTCTAAAGACCCCGGCGTAACTATGGAATACGGTCGTTTGCTCGTTCGGGAGGGTCCCCCTGAGAATGACATCGGCGCCGGATGGAGTATGAGTCTGAGATCTCCCAGGAACGCTTCGTGTCTGTGCGAGCGAAGCGTGGTTCAAGGTTCGTCTTGATGAAGGCGTGTCAGGATAGTCTCGCTGCCTCTGAAGCCAAGCCATGTCATTGATAGCCCGACGATTCCAAACCAGACGAAAAAGAACATTCCGGGGTCCGGCAGTCCGGCGTTCGTTGGTGGTACAGGAAAGACCGCCAGGTTGATCGCCAACCCGGCGACTCCGGCCAAGATTCCGTACCCGCCCGCCAGGCGCTCGAACAATGAACGGGATCGTCCCAACATGCCGAGCCCGTACGCGGCGGTTGCCATCGAGATCCAGACATCCCAGGCTATGTCAAAGGCCAATTGTGTCTGGTTCATAGCGCGTACGG
>JABDKH010000243.1 GCA_013002345.1 Rhodothermales bacterium | reverse complement strand
CTGCCGATCTGTTGTGCGAACGTCATAGCGTCGTCGGGATGCTCCGCTGTCTTGCCGTCGCCATACATGTCGATGGCCAGTGCGGTGTAACCGAGTTCAGCAAGCATCTCCGCGCGCCGACGACTGTATTCATTGTGACCCCACCATTCGTGCACGACAAGCACTCCAGGTCTCTGACTGTCGATCGACGAGTCATAGGCGAGATAGCCCTTCATCGTAACGTCGCCGGACGTATAGTCGATCTGTTGCGTGATAATCGAAGTTGCCGCGGCATCGTCAGCCATGTCTGGACGCTCCGCGTCTGTACACGCAGCGAGCAGTAGAACACTGATCGAAACCAGCCATAAGTTTTTGTTGTGCATAGAGTTGTGGGATCTTTGGCTCATGTTGAACGGCCGTGTGTGACACAAAATATACGCAGGCTCCGGTGCCTGTGCCTCGCGTTCGTATCACGACACGGGAATCGCGGACGGTCGGAATCGAAGACCCCGGCAGCATTCGTCGATTCAGTCCGGCTCGTCGCGTCCACTACTCCCAGATTCCTGCCGGCGCCTGATACACCTGGCCGCCCTTCATCACAAAGACGACGTCGTGCAGTGTCGTGATGTCGTCGATTGGATTCGCGCGAACGGCGATGAGATCGGCGAACTTACCGACCTCGATACTACCGACGTCTGCAGACATCCCCATCAACGCGGCGGCTGTCAATGTCGCCGAGCGAATCACATCCAATGGAGACATCCCGTAGTCGACCATGAGTTCCATTTCACGGAAGTTATCGCCGTGGGCCAAGGCTCCCGCATCCGTGCCGAACGCGATCCGAACGTCTTTATTCATCGCGCTGCGGAAGACTCGCTCGTGAGACGCGACAATCTTCGCTCTGAGATCCGGCCACGATTCTTTGGGGCCTTCCGGAATGTAGACGTACATCGTGGGTACCCAGTAGGTGCCGTGCTCGACCATGAGGTCAAGTGTCTTGTCGTCCAGCAAGAACCCGTGTTCGATGGAGTACGCACCCGCGCGGACGGCGTCGGTAGCACCGGGACCGCCGTAGGCATGGATGGCGACGGGCTTCTCGAATCGAGCGGCCTCTTCGACAACCGCACGAATGTCATCGTAGCTGTACTGCGACAGGACCTTCATCGTCACGGGATTGATATGGCGAAGTGTGCCCGTGGTGTAGAGCTTGATCAGGTCGGCTCCGTACTTGATCTGGTGACGCACCTCGCGGATGAGTTCGTCTCGTGTGTCGGCGATGGCGCCGAACTGGGGTACGTCAATTTGCGGGGCCAGGCCTGACTGATTCATATGGCCCGCGGTGATGCTGATGGCACGTGTCGCCACCTGCATCCGAGGACCCTCCACAAGCCCGTCTTCGATGGCATCTCGAAGGGCCACGTCGGCCCAGTCGGCGCCTTCAGAATCGATGTCGCGAACCGTCGTGAAGCCCGCCATAAGCGTGGCGCGTGCGCCTGCAACTCCTTCCACGGTGCGGTACGGAATCGACTTGTACAGAATCGGGTTCTCGTCGGAGTAGTCGGGCTGGAGCAGCAGGTGGGTATGCGTGTCGATGAGCCCCGGCAGCAGCACGTAATCGCTCAGGTCAACCTCGATGGTACCGGGTGGCACCGGGACATCAGTTCCAACGGCCGTGATTCGATCATTGGTGACGATGACGCGGGCGTTCGAAATCACTCGGCCGGTGTTCACGTCGAGCATGCGGCCGGCTCGAACAACGACAACATCAGCGGCGTCCTGACCCAGGACACGTGGCGCTGTCGGCATGCAGAGGAGAGCTAGCAGCGCGACAATCGTCGTGCCACGGTATGTTCGGCTGATGTAAGCACTGGCCATTATGGATCTCTCCTGAAAAGTGTAAGCGTCTGGTCTAAACGTTATTACACCTGCGGATCGGAAAATGCAATTTGAATGTTCACGATCCGGAATTCTTTCGGGATACACCTGATCCAGTCGCAGCAATTCCAGCGGCAGCGCAGGCGTCCGGGTATGCAGCGTTTGTCTGTGACATGGCCGCCCGATGGCCCTATCTTGCCCCGGAAGGGGTTATCGGGGGCACTGCCAGCCACCCTGAAGCACATCACCGCATATGTACAAGAGGATCATTGTCAAGGTTGGAACCAGTGTTCTGACCAGCGGAACTGACAAGTTGGATCGCTCGCACATGGTCGAGCTCGTCCGCCAGTCCGCTGATCTTCATCGTCAGGGATTGGACCTCATCATATGTTCCTCGGGAGCGATTGCCGCAGGACGCGAGAAGCTGCGATATCATGGCCATGAGTCATCTATCTCCGAGAAGCAGATGCTTGCCGCGGTTGGCCAGTCTTCTTTGATCCGAGCCTGGGAGAGCCTGTTCGACCTTTTTGACATTCCCGTTGGGCAGGTTCTGTTAACGCGCGCGGACATCGGCCACCGCCTGAGTTTCCTGAACGCTCGAGACACCCTGCTCACCCTTCTTGAGCACCGAATCGTACCCATCGTGAACGAGAATGACGCTGTCGCAACAGCCGAGATTCGAGTCGGTGACAACGACAATCTGTCGGCGCTCGTCGGTCTGGTAGCGGAGGCCGATCTTCTGCTGCTGCTAACCGATCAGCAAGGCCTTTTCACGTCCGACCCCGCGAAGAACCCGGAGGCCGAACTCATTCCCGAAGTACAGGCGATCGACGATACGCTGAAGAGACTCGCCGGTACGAGCACTTCGGGCCTGGGCGTGGGTGGCATGGTGACCAAGCTGGAAGCAGCCGATACCGCGCGCAGAGCAGGGGCCGACGTGATTATCGCCTCAGGGCACACGGCGAACGTCATCCTTCGCGCTGCGCGGCGAGAGCCGGTCGGGACCGTGTTCCGAGCCCGTGAAAGCCCCCTCGAACAGCGGAAGAAACGAATACTCGCGGGTTCGCGTCCGGACGGACGTATCATTGTCGACGAGGGTGCGGCGCGCGCGCTGATCACCGACGGAAGCAGCCTGCTACCGGCAGGTATATCCAACATCACGGGCGCATTCGATCGGGGCGATCCGGTGGCGATCGCCGATGCAGGTGGAAAGGAGATCGCCATCGGGATTTCACGCTACGGATCTGTGGAAGCACATCGCATAGCAGGTGCCCACTCGGACGGGATTCAGGATATTCTGGGTTATGCATTCGGACCTGTCGTAGTCCACCGAAACGACATGATCGTGCTCTGATATACCGATATGAATCAAGTGACGACAACAAAACTCGAACTCCTGGGCCAGCGTGCTCGTGCGGCGTCGCGTGTACTGTCCTCCGTGGGAACGCGGAAGAAGAATGACGCGCTCGAGGCGATCGCGACGGCTATCGAGAAGAACACGCGAGAGATCCTTACAGAAAACGCCGCCGACGTCGATAAGGCGCGAGCCAACGGCTTGAATGACGCTCTGCTTGATCGACTCCTGCTGGATGAGGTACGCGTTACGGGGCTAGCCCGTGACACCCGCAAAATCATCGACCTCCCCGATCCGGTTGGACGTGACATCGAGAGCCGCATCCTGCCCAATGGCCTCCGCCTCACGAAACGGCGTGTGCCAATCGGAGTCCTCGGCGTGATCTACGAGGCTCGGCCCAACGTGACCATTGATATCGCAACACTGTGCGTAAAGACGGGCAACACGGTCATCCTTCGCGGTGGAAGCGAGACGATTCGCAGCAACATGGCACTGACGAACGTGATCCGAGATGCCCTTGATTCGGCTGGACTTCCCGTCGACACCGTACAGTACATCGACGACCCCGATCGCGCTCTTGTAACCGAATTGCTCCAACTCGACGATTACGTCGACATGATCGTACCACGCGGCGGGGCGCGACTGCATCAGCTATGCCGCAAACAGAGCACAATCCCCGTTATCACGGGCGGAATGGGCATCTGTCACATTTTCATTGACGAGAGCGCAGACCTCGATCGGGCCGTTGATATTGTGGAGAACGCGAAGGTGCAACGGCCCAGTGTATGTAATGCTCTGGACACACTTCTTGTGCATCGATCGGTGGCCGGTACTGTGCTCCCGGCGGTCGCAAGTCGACTGGCCGACAGCGGCGTCGAGATCCGTGCCGAGGAGGAAGCCTTCGCGATGCTCAAGAAGCTCGGGGGACAAGTGAATGTGACCGAAGCGGGTCCGGATGACTTCGATCGGGAGTGGCTGTCGCTGGTGTTGGGAGTGCGCATCGTTGGACACATCGACGACGCCATCGCTCACATACAGGCACACAGCACCGAGCACTCCGACAGCATTCTTACCAACAGCCAGACCAACGCGGAGCGATTTATCTCCGAAGTGAACTCCGCAGCCGTTTATGTGAACGCGAGCACACGCTTCACGGACGGCGGTGAGTTCGGCCTCGGTGCAGAGGTGGCCGTAAGCACTCAGAAACTGCACGCTCGCGGGCCCATGGGGCTCGAGGAGCTGACGACATACAAATGGATCGTCATCGGCGACGGTCATATCCGCGAGTGACGTCGCCATCACCGTAAGGGAATCCATCGCACGTCGCGCAGGTATCAACCCGTTTCGCGTCCGGTCCCGAAATGCGTCATTAGTGTTTGCGATCGACACAGTAGATTCTTCCGGTACCATTACACACCGCCATCCCGGCCCATGAGCCAGTCCGGCATCATATTCGATGTTAAGCGCTTTGCAGTTCACGACGGGCCGGGAATCCGTACGACGGTTTTTTTCAAGGGATGCCCGCTCAATTGCCAGTGGTGCCACAATCCGGAGAGCCGGCGCCACCGCCCCGAGGCACTTCCGATGAACGGGTATCATCGGTGTGCGCGCTGGCTGCGACCAGACGAGCCGGGAGTCGTTGGAAAAGAGGTGACGGCCGAAAGGTGTCTGTCGGAAATCGAAAAGGACGTGATCTTCTATGATCAGTCGGGAGGCGGTGTCACGTTCTCCGGCGGCGAACCGCTCATGCAACCGGCTTTTCTGGGCGCACTTCTGAGTGGGTGTCGAAGCCGAAACATCCAGACCGCAATCGACACCTCCGGCCATGCGGCATGGTCGGATATCGAACCACTGCTGCCGGAGACCGACCTGTTCCTCTACGACCTCAAGATCGTGGATGATGAGCAGCATCGGCTGCGTACCGGTGTGAGCAACGACCAGATCATAGAAAACCTGAAGCGCCTGCACGATGCGAGTGCGCACGTTATTATCCGGGTACCTCTCATTCCCGGTATTACAGACACGACCACGAACCTGACGGACATCAGAAGTCTGGTAGACTCAATGGACGGTGTCACGGATTTGCACCTGCTACCCTACAACACGATTGCACGAGACAAGTATCGTCGGTTCGGAAAGACCGATCCAATGGACCATCTTCAGAAACAAACGCCCGACGAATTACAGGCGATCCGGACTCTTTTTTCCGGGCACGACCTGGATGTCAAAATCGGCGGATGACTATGAACGAACGAATCCGAACACTCCGGCAGAAGAGCCTCGACGCGAAGCCTCATCTTTCGTCAGAGCGAGCCGAGCTGATCACGGAGTTCTACAAGACCGGTGTTCCGGATCGAACGTCGGTACCCGAAGCGCGAGCCCTGGCGTTCGCTCACATTCTCGATCACAAAGAGATATTCATCGATCAGGGTGAACTCATCGTCGGTGAGCGAGGACCGCGTCCGAAGTCGACGCCGTCGTATCCCGAGATCTGCACGCACACGCTTGACGATCTCGACATCCTCAATGATCGCGACAAGATCCCGTACGCCGTAGACCAGCACACGCGGCGCGTGACCGGAGATACGTTGCTTCCGTTCTGGAAGGGACGCTCGATTCGAGATCGGATCTTCAATGCTCTCGACGACGAATGGAAGGCCGCCTACGGCGCCGGAGTCTTCACCGAGTTCATGGAGCAGCGTGCACCGGGCCATACGGTACTCGATGACAAGATCTATCGAAGAGGTTTTCTGGATTTCAAGAACGACATCAGAGAGAGCCTCTCGTCGATCGACTTCCTGGAAGATCCACGCGCTTTACAGAAACGAGATCAACTTCAGGCCATGTCGATCGCGGCGGACGCTATCGTGCGGTTCGCGCAACGACACGCGGCGAAAGCACGTGAACTGGCTGCGAATGAACCGAACGCGGAACGCAAGTCCGAGCTGACGACAATCGCGGAGACGTGCAGTCGCGTTCCCGCTCATGCCCCGCGCACGTTTCGGGAGGCGCTGCAGTACTACTGGTTCGTGCATCTGGGTGTGATCACCGAGCTCAACACGTGGGACTCGTTCAATCCCGGGCGCCTCGACCAGCACCTCTACCCTTTCTATCAGAGAGAGATCGCGGCCGGAACACTCACTCAGGATCAGGCGCGTGAACTTCTGCAGGCGTTCTGGATCAAGTTCAACAACCAGCCCGCACCCCCGAAGGTGGGCGTTACCGCACGGGAAAGCGCAACGTACACGGACTTCTGCCTGATCAACGTGGGCGGTGTCAAGTCCGACGGGTCGGACGGCGTCAACGAGCTGACGTACCTCATCCTCGACGTCATCGAGGAAATGAGGTTACTCCAGCCCAGCTCGATGGTGCAGATCAGCCGGAAGAACCCCGACCGGTTCGTGAAGCGTGCCATCGACGTCGTGAAGACCGGATTCGGGCAGCCGTCGATGTTCAATACCGAGGCCCTCGTCCAGGAAATGCTCCGCCACGGTAAGTCCATCGAAGATGCGCGTGACGGCGGGGCCAGCGGATGCGTCGAGACCGGCGCGTTCGGAAAGGAAGCCTATATCCTGACGGGGTATTTCAATCTCGTCAAAGTGCTGGAGATCGCGGTGAACAACGGAGTGGATCCGCGAACTGGTGACATGGTCGGGATCGAGACAGGTCAGCCTCAAAGTTGGAACACGTTTGAGGGTTTCTTCGACGCCTTCAGGCGCCAACTTGACCACTTCGTTAACATCAAGATCAAGGGTAACCGGATCATCGAGGACCTGTACGCACGCTATCTGCCGGCACCCTTCATGTCGATCCTGATTGACGACTGCATTGCTAGCGGAGTCGACTACAACGCGGGCGGCGCGCGCTACAATTCGTCATACATACAGGGTGTCGGCCTCGGGACCATCACGGACTCGCTGTCCGCAATCAAGCATCACGTCTTCGATCGCAAATCAACAAGGATGGAGACCTTGCTTGGAGCGCTCGCGTCCAACTTCTCCGGATTTGAAGACCTTCGGGCCTCACTTCTGGAAGAAACACCGCGATATGGAAACGACGATGATGATGCGGATGACGTCATGAAGCTTGTCTTTGAGGCGTTCTTCGATGCAGTCGACGGCCGGCCGAATACAAAAGGCGGGCATCATCGCATCAATCTTCTTCCGACCACCAGCCACGTGTATTTCGGCAGCGTAGTGGGAGCGACACCGGACGGAAGACTGGCAGGTGAACCGCTATCGGAAGGAGTCTCGCCCGTTCAGGGTGCGGACCGCAGCGGCCCCACGGCGGTGCTGAAATCTGCCGCCAAGATCGATCATCTGAGGACGGGTGGCACTTTGTTGAATCAGAAGTTTACGCCTGAATTCCTCAGCGACCCGAGCGGCGTGGAGAAGCTCATGCACCTGGTGCGATCGTACTTCACGATGGACGGGCATCACATCCAGTTCAACGTCGTGACGGCCGGTATCCTTCGCGAGGCACAGCAGCATCCGGAGAAGTACTCGGACCTCATCGTCCGCGTCGCCGGATACAGCGACTACTTCGTCGACCTGGGTGAGGACCTGCAGAACGAGATCATCCGACGAACCGAGCACATGGCGGTCTAGGAACGAGCGTTGACCCGCGGAAGTGCTCGAGTTCGACGCTAGTCGTGCTCCACTCCATTCACGTCTACGAGTCCGGCTTCTTCATTGCCCAGGCCTTTCGCAGCCATCAGGGTTTCGATCTCACTCACCGTTTTCGGTGCCTTCGCGGACAGCACGACAGGATCGCCTTCCGTGATAAGCACGTCATCCTCAATCCGGATTCCGATGTTCCACCACTTCGGATCGACATCGTCTGCGGGCGTAATGTAGATGCCGGGTTCGACGGTGATCACCGTGCCCGGTCGCAGTGGACCATAGTCGCCGACGTCGTGGACGTAGAGGCCCAGATAGTGGCTGGTCCCGTGAACAAAGAAGCGCCTCGACTCCTCCGCGCTTCCGATCAGGCCTAACTCCACCAGCCCGTCGGAGATTACCGCACGCGCCGCGGCATCCGGATCGTTGAACATGTTGCCGGGCCGGGATACCTCGATGCCCGCGTTCTGGGCGCGAAGTACGAGTTCATAGAGCGACCTCTGTTCCGAAGAGAACGTTCCATCGACGGGAACGGTGCGCGTGATGTCCGCGCTGTAGCCGTGGTACTCCGCACCGATGTCCATTACGACGACGTCGTGCGCCTCCATTCGTCGCCGGTTGCTCTCGTAGTGGAGTACCGTCGAATTCTCCCCGCTGCCTACGATACTCGGAAAGCCCGTGTACTCGGCACCATTTCTCCGAAAGACATATTCAATGAGAGCCTCGATCTCATACTCATGCATGCCGGGCTCGATAGACTTCATCGCTTCGCGCTGCGCAGCGGCCGTAATGTCAATTGCGCGCTGCATGAGGGTGATCTCCTCGTCGGTCTTCACCATTCTGAGCTGTGCCAGCGCAGTCTGCAGCGTCATCCCGTCAGCATACTGCGAATCGATATTCTCCCGCCTCCATGTGATCCAGTCGTCATATGTCTCCGCCGCGACAAGGGCGTCGAACATATCGCGCGACGTGCCCTCGAAGTTGTCGGCCTGAAGTCGGGATGCCGCAAACATTTTCAGCCGATCGAACTGATCCGCATCTGCCATCATCATGTACTGCCCCGCCATGCGCGCCATGCGCCCCGTTGTTTCCATCGTAAAGGGGTTCGCGATCTGCCTGAAGAACCCGACCTGTGCGCCCAGTTCGGAGGTCTCCTCGACACCTTCGGGCAACGCAAGATGCGCGAAGCGAATGTCCTTCCGCTCGGCCAGCCCGCCAACGATCTCTTCGAAACGATCGTTACCGACAACGAGTTGGATGCCTAGCTCGACCTGCGCGCGCTCGACGCCGAATCGACGACCGATAACCGACTCCATCATCGGATTCCGGGGCGGTACCATCAAAAGTTCCGTAACCGCCTCACCGTCGACTTCGATACCTCCCGACGCCAGCAGCAGAACACTACCCGGCTCCGTTGTGCCCGTCAGGTAGTAGAGGTCGCTCGACTGGCGATATTCGAAGGAGACATCGTTTTCCCGGTTGCGCTCCGCTCCACCAAAAATGACGCCCACGGTGCCAGCGGGAATGGCGCTGGACAATGCGGCCCTGCGGCCCTGGTGAAACGATGGGGCCAGAAGGTCCGTATCGTATCGAACAGGCGACTCCGGAAGAGAAGGCTGAGACAGGACTACCTGTACCGTGCAAAGCAGAACGATAGTGAGCGTGAGGCGCATTGAATCGGAAGGGTTTGTGAGATTGAGATGCGTCAACACCGGTACGAGGCGGCGGATGTACAGTTTCGCACATTTCGCTTTGTCACTGGAGCCACGGGGAAACGTAGGGGATTGCATCGCAGAGGAATGGCGACATAACTCCTACCTTGCCGGCATACAGACCGCAGCACGGAAGCATGACGACTGACTGAGGGTGATTCTCATGTTCGTACCCGTAATCCACAATCGGGCGACACCCAACGACGACCATAAGGAGCTGGCGGCGGCCCTGAAGCTGCTCGCCGGTTATGAATGCAAGCGCGATGCCCAGCAGGCGCACACGATGCTTGTCAGGCTCACCGAGAGTGATCGCCGGGATATATCCGAGGACGCCCGTACCGTGTTGAGTGAGGGGCTCAGGAAGGACTGGTTTGAGGATCGGAAGCCGTTCTACCAGGATCTGGTGGCACTCGCCAGCAAGTCAGGGAGTCGTCCGAATGTGAATGCGCTGTCCAGGCTCACGATACCCGTGGGACTCATGGCACTTCTTGGAGGACTGGTGTTGTTCTATACTGAGACGAGCAGCGGCGGTGAACTCGACATGTCGTGGGTGATCATCGCGGTCGGCGTTCTTGCTGTGGCGTTGGCGGGAGTCTTCGCGCTGAAGCACTACTAGTTGGATACTCGCGCATTGCGCTGTGCGGTGGATGTGGGCGTGGCCACCAGATGACTGGAGGATTACGGATAGCCGAGCTGTGTAAGCAGGTCTCGGAATCGCGGGTCCTCGCGGATGGGATCGTAGATCGACCAGGCAAAGTAGTTCAGATATGAGTTCCCGAGGCCCGCAGCTTCGTCCAGCAATTCGGCTGCCGCGTCATACTCACCGAGACCGATGTGGGCCCAGGCTTCCACGATCGGGCTTATGCTGCCACCATTGATCCCTTCGATGCGGAGGAGAATTGCGCGAGCATCCGCCTCATTACCCTCCAGGGCCAGGATCATGGCGGACAGTCCAAGACAATCGATCAATTGACACTTCTCTGCTGCCTCAAGTGCCAGGCGCCGGTCTCCCATCCCGAAGTAAGACATAGAAAGATGGAGTCGGCCCATATCGAAGTCCGGAAAGACCTCGAGCGACCGCTTGGACCATCGGAGAGCCTCCTCGAAATCCCGAGACGATACGTACGGAATGGCCTGGCTCGCATTTATGATGGGGGACAGCGGATCTACCTCCAGGGCACGCTGCAGGTGGACCTCCGAGGCATCGTACTCGCCGAGGGCCTGAAGCATCTCTGCAAACCACTGGTGCCCGGTGGCGTAGTCCGGATCCAGGGAGAGAGCTTTTTCAAAGAGTGATTTCGCGGACTCCAGCCTCCGATCGAACTGACCGTGAATCATCGCCAGGGCAACGTATCCCTCGGCAAGATCGGGGTCGATGCGGACCGCCGTTTCTGCCGCCTCCCGTCCACGCTCAAAGGCATCAAGGGCGGGGAGATGTCCCCAGTCCGCAGAAATCGTCAATGCATCGGCGAGTCCGGCATATGCTCGGGCATAGTCGGGGTCGAGCTCGATGGCCTGCTGAAAGAGTTCGACGGATCTACCCAGTCCCTCTTCCGTGCGCGAATCCCACTGCTGCCTCCCCTGCAGATAGAGCGTGTAGGCGGCCAGGTTTTCGGTGCCGTGCTGACTTAGACGAGATGACTCAGCCCCCGTCAATTCGATCTGGAGTGCACCAACAATGGAGCGTGTGATGTCTTCCTGCACGGCGAAGACGTCGTCGATTCTGCGGTCATATCGCTCACTCCACAATTGGAACCCGTCGGCCGCATTTACCAGCTCTGCCGTCACGCGCAGATTATCCCCGTCGCGACGTACGCTTCCCTCCAGGACCAGGTCGACACTGAGTTGCTCTGCAATAGTACTGATGTCCTCGTTCTTATCCTTGAAGTAGAACGTGCTGGATCGCGCGGCAACCCTGAGATCCTTGAGCTTACTGAGTCCGTACATCAGCTCTTCGGCTATGCCATCGCCGATGTATTCGTGGTCACGGCCCGGACTCAGATCCGTAAATGGAAGGACGGCGATTGCACGGGCCTGATCCGTGCCGCTGCTCGTCGCGGGCGCCGGCTGACCATCGACGCCCCCGGAGTAATTGAGGAAGAGTCCAACGATAGCGACCAGCATCACGACCGTCAGCGCCGCTGCAGCGGAGAACAGCTGCGTCTTTGTCCAGCCGCTCCGCTTTACGCGCCTGGTGGTTTTGCCCGGCGGACCTGCGGAGGAAGCTCGAACGTCTTCCAGCGCAGCCGAAAGCTCTGCGGCAGACTGATACCGGTTGGCCGGATCTTTCTGCAAGAGTTCATCCACGACCGCTGCGACTTCGTGCGGCACCTCAGCGCGGAGCGTCTCAATCGGCGGATGGGCTTCGTTCAGGATGGCGTACGCAATCGCTGCGTCGTAGTCGCCCTCAAACGGCCGCCGACCGGTCATCATCTCGTACAGAATAATTCCGAGCGACCACAGATCCGTACGATGATCCACCGATTCGTTGCGAGCCTGCTCGGGGCTCATGTAGGCTGCCGTTCCAAGTGTAGAGCCCGTCTGCGTCAACTCCAGTCCGCCCGCGAGCTTGGCTACTCCGAAGTCGAGAATCTTGACCTCGCCGTGATCCGTGACCATGATGTTGGCGGGCTTCATGTCTCGATGAACGATGCCCGCCGCGTGCGCCCGCTGGAGACCACTCGCAAGTTGAGATCCGATGTCCAAGCACTCCGTGACCGGTAGCGCCCCTTCCTGGAGCCGGTACTTTAGCGTCTGACCATCATAGAACGCCATGACGATAAAGAGCTGCGTCGCATCCGAGCCAGGCACGGGCGCCTCGCCGATGTCGAATATCGAGCAGATGTTCGCGTGGTCGAGTGCCGAAGCCGCGCGCGCCTCTTGCATGAAGCGCTGTTTTGCATCCTCGTTGCCGCTCATCTGAGGCGGCAAGAACTTCAGCGCAACGAGACGGTGGAGTCGCGTATCCTCCGCCTTGTAGACGATGCCCATGCCGCCCTGACCGAGCTGCTCGATGATCCGGTAATGCGATATAGTCGTGCCGATCATGCGCTGCTGCTGCGAGAGTCAATCTGGTGGTCGTCAAAATGGCGTGCGCAGAAGATACGCTCCTGATCCACGTGGCGGAGGACATATTGGACCGAACCGCCCGACTGACATGCGGGGCTGCTACGGGTAATGATGAGTCGGCGGCGCCGAGCCCCTGGGGTGGATTTTGCGGCAATCGAAGTACGGAAAGCAAGCCAGCGACACGCCCTCATACACCCTCTGTCGACGCGTCAAATATGCACCGGAACGTAATCTTCCGCCCCTGATCACCAAAAACAGGAAGGAAATGCAGTTTCATTTGTTAACCAAAACATTTAACTTAATAGTTACACCAAATTGTTAATTTGCATTCACAGTCTTGTCGGCAGCAACCAGCACAGATCTCAAGGCACCGGCCGACGCGCTCGACACCGAGCAGCAGATCCTTGAGGCCGCCCTGAATGTCTTCTCAAGGAAGGGCCGGGACGGCGCACGCATGCAGGAGATCGCCGATCTGGCCGGCATCAACAAGGCCCTCCTCCACTACTACTTCCGCTCCAAGAACGGCCTGTACGAGCGCGTCT
>JABDKH010000242.1 GCA_013002345.1 Rhodothermales bacterium | reverse complement strand
TGCAATGAGGTAATCAAGAATCCAGACACGGGCGAGATCGACGAACTACGCTGCACATACGACCCGGCCACCCGCGGCGGTGACGCACCGGATGGCCGCAAAGTCAAGGCGACGCTTCACTGGGTTTCGGCCGAGCACGCCGTCACAGCCGAGGTGCGCGTGTACGATCGGCTGTTCAGCGTTCCGGCACCCGAAGACGGCGACGAAGACTGGCAGACGTTCATCAACCCGACATCGAATCTCGTGCTGACTGATGCGCGTGTCGAACCGAGCGTGCTGAACGACTCCGCCGACACACGTTACCAGTTTGAACGTCAGGGATATTTCTGGCGCGATCCGGTCGACTCGTCGGACGACCATCTGGTATTCAACCGCATCGTTACGCTGCGTGATTCGTGGGCAAAAATTGTCGAGGAACGTTCTGTGGATACGGGATCGGAACGGTCTGACCCATCGGCTTCGGACCAGGTTGCGGAGACCGATGGTGATACGGCAGAGCCTGTGTTCAAACGGCTCCCCAGACTGAACGCTGAGCGCCAGAAACGAGCCGATGCTTATGTGGCCGATCTGGGATTGGACACCGAGGACGCCGCCCTGCTCTCGGCGAGCGATGGTCTGGCTTCCTTCTTTGAAACCGCTGTCAAAGAAGGTGGATCACCACGCACGATGGCGAACTGGATCCTCCACGAACTCCTCCGCGAGCTCAAGGGACAGTCGCTTGCCAGCTTGCCCGTGACGCCGAGTCATCTGGTAGAACTCGTCTCGCTTGTGGACGATGCGACGATCTCAGGCCGCATTGCCAAGGACGTGTTTTCGGAGATGATTGGCTCGGGAGACCGACCCGCCGCGATCGTCGAGTCGAAGGGCCTTCGTCAGGTGACTGATGCGGACCGTCTCGGTGCAATCGTAGCAACTATCGTCGCTGAGAATTCTGAGAAGGCCTCCGCGTACCGAGAAGGAAAGAAGGGCCTTATCGGCTTCTTCGTCGGACAGGTGATGCAGCAAACGGCTGGCAAAGCGAATCCAGCGTTGGTGCGGCAGCTGCTGGAGGACCGGCTGGCGTAGCCTACGGCTCGACCGAGACCGGCTCCGGCACAACCGGCCCGATCGCTGGAACTGTCTCGACCGATTGCTTCGTGTGGATCGATCGATTGGGATCGTTCGAGATGACGTAATAACCGAGCCAGATCAGCATGATACCGATGATCTCGGTCACGTAGAGGACCTCCACGTAGCCGAAGCGCGTGAACGACCCGCCGATGCCGGGCAGAAGTGCTCCGACCGCGATGAGCGTGTTGCCGTGCGCTCGAGCCCGGAAGTCGATCGAACTCCGCCAGTACTTCCATGCGGACCATGCGGCACCGCCAACCAGAAAGATGAGGGCGTACGTGTTGATAATCGGTGAGAACAGTCGGGTCCACTGCCAACCGAGTACGCTGCCGGATAGACGATACGTCTCCACGGCCTCGTAATTGACCGGCGACAGGACCACACACGCCGCAGCTATCACGATGAAAGTCACCAGCACAGCCGTGAGGCGGTGCGCGACCTTGTTGCTCATCAACAGGTACACGGTGCCCTGGGCCAGTGGTGCCCCGCCCAGCAGGGCACCACTGATGTACCAGGACTTGAACACCAACTCGTTCCATCCCAGAAGAGTCGTCAAGCTCTCAGTCAGCGTACCCACACCGTAGAGGATTACACCCAGAGTCCACCAGAAAAGGTAGAGAGCCTTCGGTTTCTTTCGCCAGTGCTTGTACAGCACGGACGCAAAGACAATCGAGACGAGTGTCGTGGCAATCGGGAGGTAGTGAACGAGAGATCTCATGCTCGAGAGATGGCTGAGGTGCGGTGGTATCAGTCGGCGGACAGCTTCGTCGAACCGTCCGGCTGAAACACATACTCAAACGTATAGTAGCGCTCGAGAGCCGTGAACGGGTCGACCGGATCGGGAGCACCCTGGTAGTAGCTCAGGAGCCGGACGCGGGCATAGCGGCCATCTGCCGTACGGACGATCAAGAAACGCCCGGGAATCGGCGAAAGAACCATGGCTGCCGGGTTATAGTTGTACCAGCCGTTTCCGGAGCCCACAGGGACGGCGTATCCCCCGGCGGAATCGACCGCGTATCCAGACTCCGGTGCGTTGGCCAGATCCTCGAAAATCCCTTCCCGTACGATGGCACCGCCCTGACCCGGTCCGCTCGTGCCGCCGTTGACGATGATCGTCGTCCCGCGGAATCCGATATCCCAGTTCGTCGAGCTGGAATCGGCAGCCGAGAAACTTGCACCGGAGGTCACGATCATGTTCTCGCGCAGGCTGAACAGTGTGAAGTGGCCGGTGGTCCCTACGGGCTGGCCGGTTACCGGATCGCGACCTGTCGAGGGATCGGCGGGTACGTCCTGTACCAGCGTCGCATCTCCCGTGAAGGGGTCGTCGTCCGTGGAATCGCTGTCGCACGCAGAGAGTCCGACAACAAGCGCAAGGCCGAGAAACGTCTGAAGGATTCTATTCTTTATCATGGTCGAAGGTTTGGTTCTTAGTTGGTTTGTAGCTCAATTCCGCCGAACACGAGTCGGCCCGGGAGCGACGGAATGAAGTCAGGGTTGGTGTGATTGAATAGGTTCTTGACGCCGAGCTGGAGGGAGACTTTGTTGGTCACTCGCTGAGTCAGTGTGACATTCCACAGTGTATGTGTCCCCACATACTCCCGATCGTCATCAAGAATGAGATTGCCATTCAGGTCGTAGAGTCCGTATCGCCCCTTGAGCATCCCGCGAACGGATGCCGTCATTCCCATAGGCTCGATACGGTAGCGAAGGTTCATCGAGGCAGAGTGCTTTGATCGCTGAAAGAGTCCACCGTATTCGCTGCGGGTGACCAGTCGGTCGCGCCCGTTGACCCGCTTGTAGATCGTTCCCGCCTCCAACTGATCAACTACCTCAAGATCTTCAGCATCCAGATACTGATAGCCGAGATCAATCCTCAGTCGTTTCACAGGACGGACGCCAATGTTGACCTCTGCTCCACGGGTTCGAATTCGATCCAGGTTGGCATACGAGAATATCTGCGTGCCGCTCACCTGCTCCGCAACAAGCAGTGTTTCAATCAGGTCGTTGATGCGATTGGTGAAAAGGTTGACACGAATATCGTAGCTCTTCGAGGGGTACCAGTCCGCACCGATATTGAACGACCACGAGTTTTCCGGTCTCAGCGATTCTCCAACGCCCAGCGCAGTCGTATACCGTCGAATTTCACCTGCGGCTTCAAGGTCGGCCAGAGCAGGTCCCGCCCCGCTGGCCCCAAAGACCCTGTATCCACCAATGGGATTGCTGAAATCCAGATAGCGTTGCTGGAACGTCGGCGCCTTGAACCCACTGCCGACCGAACCCCGGAGGTGCACGGTGCCGACGGGCTTGTAGAGGACGGATAGCTTCGGGCTGAGCCTGTTCTGGTAGTCGCTGTGCATATCGTATCGGGCACTGGCGACAAGATTGACTTCCTCCGCCGGCGTCCACTGGTGCTGCACGTACCCGAATCCGGCCGTCGTGGACTGGCTCCCACCCGATACACGATCGGCCTCGACATATTCCAGCGTGACGCCCGCTCCAGCGGTAAGAAGTTGAGTCGTCCCGATTATCGCGTCGAGTTTCAGCTCGGACTCACTGTAGCGGTGGTCAAATCTCGAATCACTGCTCTCGAGCGCAGTGGTGGAGATGAAGCGTGAAACGTACGCGGAGCCGTCGATTGAGGTAAAAGTGGACAGACGCTGATTGAAGCCTCCGCTGAGATTCCATTCGGATCGTTCACCCACGCTGGCAGTCGGGGCCGAGCCATCGGCGAACGACAGCCCTATTTCGTCCTTCTGGTCGAGTCGCCCGAAGCGACCCGCCAGACGCAATTTCGTATTTCGGCCGGCGGCGTAGGTAAGTCGGCCGGACCCTGTATAGTCAACGAACCCCGGGGCGGTCTGGCCGGGTTTCTCCGGGAAGAGATCGTAGCCATTTGAGCTGTAGCGATCCAGCAGCACGGAACCTTCGAAGCGCCCCTGTGAAAAGTCGGAGGACAGGGACAGGTCGGCGGTAGAGTGCGTCTCGTATCTCATGCCGACCGAGGCCCGGATCGGAGTACTGGACTTCCGGGTGATGAGGTTTACGACTCCGGCGAGTGCATCACTTCCGTACAGCGAAGACGAAGGTCCGCGGACGATTTCAATTCTCTCGAGGCCCCGTACGGTGAGACGGTCGAGGTCGAGAGTTCCCCCAGACCTGCCGATTACGGGCTCGCCGTCAATGAGTACCAGGATGTAGTCCGAGTTGAGGCCCTGCATCTGAAGGCCTGCGCCAAACTCGTGAACGATGGTAATGCCTGCCTGCTCGGCGAGGAGATCTGTGAGTCGCGCCGAGCCGCGGGCCTGAATGTCGTCCTTCATGACGACTTCCGTGGACACCGGGATATTGCGGAGCTGCCGCTCTCCCCGTGTAGCCGTCACGACCACGGCAGGGATCTCGTAGTACAGAAGTGAATCCGATCCGGCGTCGACGCTGGCCTGGGCGAGTACAGCAGCGGGGTCGACAACCAGCGCCGGAGCGACCGCAAGAAGCAGCACTAGCCGGCGAATTCCAGCGAAACAATTGTGGCCCAATACTTTCACCCGATCGCTATCTTTGACGTAACGGCAGCGCCAGAGCAGACGCGGATCTTTGACTCATTCTTGACGCGAAGTATACACAGCATTGTGCAGTTATGTATAGATTTGTATAGGTTTTTGCCCGTACTTCACAGAAGCGGATGGAGATGGAAGAGACCAGAGCGGCGACCCAACTACTGACCTTGAAGGAGGCGGCCAGGCGCCTGAACGTTCATCCCGCGACGCTTCGGCGCTGGGCCGACAACGGGGACGTACTTGTGATGGTCACCCCTGGCGGGCACCGACGTTTCCCTGTCGCGGAAATAGACCGACTGTCGGGCGACCGCTCCGTCAGCGACAATTCGGAAGATGTCGGATCGAATCTGGTGGCGGCGGCCCTGAAGAATGCGCGGGCCGAGATCGCAGAACATCCGGATTACGCCTGGGCGGCCGACATGAACGAAACCGAGCGTATCCAGATGCGCTCCATGGGTCGGCATGTCATGTCACTACTTGAAAGATTCGTGTCCGAGGACGAAGATGACGCTCCCCTGATCAGGGCAGCCGAATCGATGGGTCGTGAGTACGGCACGAATACAAAGGGAAAGGGGATGAACCTTTCCTCCGTACTTCAGGCGATGACGTTTTTTCGGGATAGAATCCTGGAGGCCGCCGTGTCTCTGCCTGCCGCGGCGCGTATGGACCAGGACGCCAGCAAGCGGCTCATCCGCCGCGTCAACACATTCCTCAGCACGATGCTGGTGTCGGTAGCCGAGTCGTTCGAACACTAGGGTCGGCCGCTCCCTACCCGGCCGGGCTAAACTGGAAGTGTCGCAGTGACCAATCCTTTCCTTCTGCGACGAGCGCTCCTGCAAAGCCGTCGGCCGGGACAAAGGCGCGCATTCCCCATCTTTCGGGGGCATCCGCGTCGACTTTCGACTGTATGATAGCGGGCTTTGCGTCGGGAGCAATCGCTACCGTGAAGTTGTCCAGACCGTGCGTCACGCCCAGTCCCAGCGCCTTGATATACGCTTCCTTGCGTGTCCAGCACGCGTAGAAAACATTTCGGATGTCTGCGTCAGAGCTATTTGCGAGAACAGCCTGCTCGTCGGGTGAGAAGTATCGCGAGGCAAGTTGACGAAACGAGACATCGCGAGCGGTCTCCTCCACGTCGACACCAACACGGCGTCCGGCGGCAAACGCAAAGACACCCATATCGCCCGCATGCGAAAGATTGAACCGAAGGTCAGATTGTCCGCGCTGCAGCTCCGGCTTTCCGTGGCTCGTCAGGACAATGGCAATCTCGCGTGCTTCCAGATCGAGATAGCCGGACAGCAGAATTCTCAGAATTCCCCGACTCGCAATGTACCGGTTTCGGTGCACGTCGAACCGGAATCGGGCAGCCCGCTCGAGCTCGTCGTCCTGTAAGACAGACTGGAATCGGCTGATCGCAATCTGTCCGGGGTCGAGACTCGCTCGCCACAGATGTACGTCGCCGTCCGCCGGAAACGCGGGCATGATCCCGCCTCGCCACTCTATAACGTCGTCGGTAATTCCCATACTGCAAATGTACATCGAAGCACCAACATCACCGGAACGTCTAAATGATTGCTGATCTTGGCCCGATAATTGAACAATGATTCTTGCGGCTGGAAGACGGGTACTTCGGCATCGCTTTGAGACTCAATCACTATCGGAAAGCGCATTATTGATCATGTCGATACACACTTTGCATTTTACCTCAAATGCCACTGCGGCTTTGATCCGGCGGGAACTGGAGACCGCATTCCCTCTGACGACCTTCGAAATAACGATCGACGTGCCGGCGCCTCCTTATGATCTGTCTCAGCACCTGACTGCGATTGTGGTGAAGTGGACCGACGGCCCGTCACGGGACACCGTGGAGGAAACGGTGAAGAGTTTTCAGGGTCTGGACTGGAATCCAAAGACGGGAGTCCTTGAGGCCGTCGAGCACCTGGAGGTAACGGACGAGGGTACTTTGCAGCGAATCGAATATGGGGTCGACTATGTCTTCTGCGATCGCCCCGACGAAGCCTGAGCAGTCGCCGGCTTATAGAGTCGTCTCGCGATTCGCGGAGCCCGTGCGCTCACCCGTCGTCGTTTCGCGCGACTGATGCGCTGAGATCGCCGGGTCTCGATCGGCAGCGAACTCGTCTCGTTTCGGAAGCCGCATCGGTAGCGTGATCATAAACCTCGACCCCTTGCCCTTCTCGGACCGGACGTCGATTCGCCCGTACATCAGCTCGGTCAGTCCGTTGGCCACGGCCAGCCCAAGTCCGCTTCCTTCGTAGGATCGGCTTGTTCCACCGGATTCCTGCGCAAACGGAGTGAACAGTCGTCGGAGAAACTGGCCGCCGATTCCGATACCCGTGTCCGTCACGGTGATCGAAATATTAGAACCTCGCTCGACCAGCTTGATGCCCACAGTACCCTCTTCAGTAAACTTGACCGCGTTGTTGACAAGGTGATCCAGGATTCGCTGCGTCTTGGGTCGATCCAGGAATACCGAGGGGTGGTTTTCAGGGTAATCGCACTCTATCGCAATACCCTTCTCCTTCGCAGCTTCCGAATACTCCGCAACGGTCTCTTCGACCATCGCCCGTATAGAGAACTCGGTTGGATCCAGAACAACGCTGCCTGATTCCAATTGGGAAAGATCGATAATCGTCCCAAGTGTACCCAGGAGTCGACGTCCACCGCTTTCGATGAGGTTGGCAAAATCCCGATGCTCGGCATCCAATTCCTTACCCAGTATCTGCGCATAGCCCAGGATTGTTGACAGAGGCGTCCGTAGTTCATGGCTGATATTGTCCAGAATCGTCGACTGCATTCTCGCCGACGCTTCGGCCTTGTCACGTGCCGTGATCAACTCCTGCTCATATCGACGACGTTCACCGAGAATACGGTTGATGTGCTCCTGCACACGGCGCTCGAGGTTGTCGTTGTGTGCCCGCAGTTCTCTTTCCTGCTCATGGATGCGCAGCAGATTTCCAATTCGTGCTCTCAATTCACGGGCATTGAAGGGTTTGGATATGTAGTCATCAACGCCCATCTCCAGACCTTCTATCTTGCTCGTCTCAGACGCCTTTGCCGTCAACATCACGATCGGAATCTGACTCCACGCCTCATGCTTCTTCAGTCGACGTACGAGTTCATGACCATCCATCACCGGCATCATCACATCGCTTAGTATCAGAGCGGGCAAGCTATCTTCAACACGTTCCAGGGCTTCCTCACCGTTTCGCGCCTGTACAACGAGGTAGTCTGGATGTAAACAACCGACCACATACTGCCGAACATCCCGATTGTCATCGACGATCAGTATGCAGGGCGCGTTCTCGTTGACGGGGAATTGCAGAGGCGGGTCTGGATGAGCGCTTTCGTCATTCGCAAATGCAGCGACCATCTCAACCATTGCCGCATGAGACGCGTACGGGACTTCGGAGTCGTCACGGTGTATTTCGATGTTGTCTGGAGTGAGATGATCCGAACCTTCGAGAAGCGACACCGTGAAAATGGCACCGGCGCCGACAACACTCTCCACTCTGATGGACCCTCCATGCAACTCCACAAGTTCACGGGCCAGTGACAGGCCAATTCCGGTCCCTTCCTGAACGTTCGATACGCTGCCATCGACCTGGCGGTAACGATCAAATATGGACTCGACTTCTTCCGGCGGGATACCAGGGCCCGTGTCACCAACAGCAATCTCCACCATGCCCTCCTCCAGACTACTTCGACAGACGGACACGTCGATCCGGCCATTCGACGGCGTGAACTTCACGGCATTCGAAAGCAGATTGAAGAGCACTTTTTCAAGTTTCTCCGGATCGAAGTAGATCGTGTCGAACTCATCGTCACAGGTGAAATTGATTGCAACGTCTCGCTCGACGGCAAACGCCGTGAACGACATGACGATACCTTCGACAAAGGACGTCAGGTCGCCGGGTCCGGCGCGGAGTTCCATCTTGCCGCTCTCTATCTTCGCGAGGTCCAGCAGTTGATTAATCAGGCGAAGCAGACGTCGTCCATTTCGCAACATGATCTCCAGCTGGCCACGCAGAAGTCCGTTCATCCGGCCGTAGGCTCCGGTTAGCGAGTTTTCCAGTGGTCCCAGTAGCAGCGTCAGCGGCGTGCGTAATTCATGAGAGATATTGTTGAAGAACTGTGCCTTGAACCGATAGAGTTCGCCGATAGCTATCGCCTGTTCCTCAAGCTGATCTTTCGCCTTTGTCAAATCTCCGGTTCGGCGATTGACCTCTTCTTCAAGTTCGCGCTGTCTTGTCTTGAGCGATTTGATTCGGAACATGTAGAGCGAAAAGGCAAGAACGATTGCGCCCGTTGAGCAGAGAATCCAGAACCATGCATTCTGGTAGAAAGCGGGGTCAATTCGAAACTGAACGGAAGCATCTGCCGTGCCCCATCCACCGACCTCGTCTGCCACCATCACGCGAAACGTGTATTGTCCTGGATCGAGATTCGTATACGTCGCGGTTCGCCTGCGTTCGACCTCGTTCCAGTCCGACTCATATCCCTCGAGTTGAATTCGATAGTTCAAATTGTCTGAGTTGACGAAGCTGAGACCCACGTAGTCGAACTCCACTTTGTGACGGCCCGGACCGATACGAACTGCACTTGAGAGCGCCATTGCCTCTCCATCTATTCGTAACTCCTCAATCACGATCGACGGAGTAATCATGTTGGCCTCGAGCGAGGATGGGTCGATTGACACCACACCCCGGACCGAAGGAAACCAGAGGTGTCCGTCTGCCGCTCTCCAACCGGCCGGTTGGAATCCGCCATTAAGTTCGTAGCTCTTCAACCCGTCGCTCCGATCAAACGAAGTTGACGTCACCGCAGAGATCTCTCCATCAAAGAAGCGCTCCAGCTCGGATTTCTTGACGTAGAAAATCCCCTTGTTACAACTCATCCACAGATTGCCGTTGTCGTCTTCAAGGATCTGGTAGACGTTGTCGTTGAACAGACCGCCCTCTGAGTTCACCGTCTGCACGACTCCGGCGCGAACACGAGACAGACCGCCCCCGTATGTCCCGATCCACATCACACCGTCGACATCCTCGTGGAGTGCCAGAACCGTGTTGCTGCCGAGGCCGTCAGCTTGATTCATGTGACGTATCTCTGCCCCTCGAATGATGTTCAGGCCGGCGTCGTACGTCCCGACCCATACATCGCCGTCGGTCCCCTCCAGTACGGACATGACAATGTCGCTTGAGAGACCGTCCGCTATCGTGAGGGCGCGGAACGTGTTGTCCTCATAGACCGCCAGGCCAGCATCTGTTGCGATCCACAACTTCCCCGTCGAGCCCCGGTGTAGCGCGCTGATGCCATTGCCCGGAAGCCCGTCTTTTGTCGTGAACGTGCGAAAGGAGTTGGCATAGAAGCGATTCAAGCCCGACCGAAACGTGCCTACCCACAGTTCGCCTTCATCCCCACCGTAGATCGACGTGACGATATCACTACTGAGACCGTCCTTGATTCCGAATACCGTAATCTTGCCGTCGCGCAGGCGATTCAGCCCTCCCCCTTCCGTTCCCACCCACACGTCGCCCTGCGAATCGGCATACACAGCCAACGCCATGTCAAGTGACAGGCCTTCCTGTTCCGAATAGGTCGTGAACTTCCCTTTTCGCAGGCGATTCAGCCCTCCCCCTTCTGTTCCGATCCAGATGCTTCCTTCCCGGTCTTCAAAGAGGCTCAGTACACGGTTGTGTGACAGTCCATCCTGCATATCGAAGAACGACGCGTGTACGCCCCGCACCCTGAGCAGGCCTTCTCCGTCCAGGCCAATCCACACAAGACCGGTTCGATCCTGGATGATCGTCTGTGCCGGATGCTTCAGTCTGTCGCTGCTCGGATCAAACTCGGTAAATTTCCCGTCCTTATAGTGGCAGAGGCCGGTCGCCGTACCCACCCAGAGAGATCCATCCTCGTCTTCAACCAGGGCCATTACAAGGTTGTCCGTTAACCCGTCCTCGGTTCTGAAAGACGTCTCTCGACCGTGGTTGATGCGAAACAATCCGTCTCTTGTGCCCACCCAGATGGCACCATAGCGGTCATGGGCCAGAGCGCGGACGAATACAGGACTCCCCTGGCCTCCCAGGGGTACTCGAGTGAAGACTTCGTCGCGAAAGACGAACAGTCCCTGGTCTGAAGTGCCCACGTAGATTTCTCCGTCGGCCCCTTCCGCAAATGCTCCGACCACGTTGCCGAGGAAACCGGTTTCCGGCCCAACCACTTCAAAGACGCCGTCATGATAGCGGACAAGTCCACCCCCCATGGTTCCTATCCAGAGAGTACCATGGGAGTCTTCCAGAAGCGCACGAATACTCTGGCTTTCGCGAAAGGCCGGTACCGTGCGCTTGTCGAACGTCGTGAAACCAATGCCGTTGTAGCGTGCGAGGCCCTCTTCGGTCCCAAGCCACAGGTAGCCATCTCTGGTTTGCTCAATGGCGCGTACGGAATTTTGCGGGAGGCCATCCTCGATTCGCCATACGTCATGGACCAGCTGTGTTATGGCCTGATCGGGATCCAGTGGCGTGTGTCCGACCTGGGCAGAAGCGGTCGGTGTGCCGCCCAAAAGGACAGCGACGAGCAAAAGGACCACGCGACCGATCGCGGCGGACCGGGAGGGTATGCGTATCACGTCGAGCTTGAGGTTCGCCCGAACTGATCTTGAGATGGCTTGATGTGGCATGGCCGAAGGCACAAATAGATGAGATCTCCCCACCTTTTGAGATCGACTCAGCAAAGGGCATCTTAACCTCGGACAGGCGAACAACAGCCACTCTGGGCTGGTGTCGAAGAATGGATTGGCAACGTGATCCGCTGACTTAGCTTTCCGTTGCGGGATCCGTCTCCGAAGCCGTGTTCCGAGTCTGCTGTAGATCGTCCGAGCGGCGGAGTGGATGCGCGGGCCGGTCGCCCGATGGCCCCGGTGTGCGCTGCTCATGATCCAGTTCTATGTAGAACTTGCTTCCTTTGCCAACTTCACTCTCCACCCACACCCGGCCGTTATGCATCTCGACGATTTGCTTCACAATGCTCAGGCCAAGTCCGGTCGAATTTTCGCCTCCCGTCGGCTGGTTGGAAAGCTTCTGGAACTTGTCGAATATCTTCGGTAGTTCATCCTCGGCGATGCCCGGCCCCTCATCCCGAACTTCGAACCTCACCTTGTCGCCCACATTCGATACCGAAACCCAGATATCCTTGTTCTTTTCGGTGTACTTGACGGCATTGTTGACAACGTTGTTCATCGCCTCCTGAAGCCGATCAAAGTCCGCCATCACAATGCTCTTGCCCTCCTCTGCACTGCTGAAGTGAATCTTTTGCCCCTTCAGTTCACCCTGCTTCAAGCTCCGGTGAACGACGAGTTGCGCGAGCGCACTCAGGTCGACGGGACGAGTATTCAACTCCAGCTTTCCACTCTCAAGTGCTGAGGAGTCGAGCAGCTGTGTGACAAGCCGCAGCATCTCGTCAGACGACGAGAAAATGAGATCGACGAGTTCGCTGAGGTGTGACTCCGACTCGATTTCCTCTTTCAGTATGCGAGAAAACTCTCGGATCGCCGTGAGAGGATTCTTCATGTCGTGCGACGCGATGCTCAGAAGCTGACTCTTCAGATCACTCGCCCGGCGCAGTGCGTCGTTCGTGCTCTCGAGCTCAGTGTTCAGCCCCTTCAGATTGCGCGCCTGCTCTCGCATGTTGATCAGATTCGCGATACGAACCCGTAGCTCTTCAGCATTAAACGGCTTGGAGAGGTATTCGTCGGAGCCAGCCTGAAGACCCTCCAGCTTGGCTTCCAGAGACGCCTTCGACGTCAGGAGAATTACAGGAATGTGGTTGAACCGATCGTCTGACTTGAGTCTTCGACAGAATTCGTATCCGTCCATCCGAGGCATCATGACATCACTCACGATCAGGTCAGGATTCTCCTGCTCCGCCTTCTCAAGTCCGTCGATTCCGTCCTTTGCTGTCACGATCCGGTATGCACCCTCCAGGCATCCCACGATATAGTTGCGCACGTCGACGCTGTCGTCGACAACCAGAACGGTATGGTCCGGAGTCCCACCGGTATTCGTACCTGCCGACGACGCAGGGCTTGCGACATCCAGATCCTCAAAGACGGCCATTTCCATCATGGGGCCGCGCGTGATATCGTAGAGATTTGACTCGTCGACGTCGTCGATGAGTTCGAACTTCTTGAGGTGTTTCGTGCCCTTCGGCAGGATGACTATGAACTCGGTCCCCTCGCCTATCTCGCTCTCCACCTGAATCATTCCACCATGCAATTCCACGAGCTCCTTCACGAGCGAAAGACCGATACCTGTTCCTTCCTGAACACGAGAAACCGTCCCGTCAACCTGGTGGAATCTGTCGAAGATGTATTCAAGTTCCTGCTTCGGTATACCCTGTCCTGTATCCGCCACTCTTATTTCAACAGCTTCAACCGGCAGTCCCTGCATCGAAAGGGTCGTCTCAGCAATTGAGACCGACACATGACCGCGATCCGGCGTGAATTTTACGGCATTGGACAAAAGGTTGAAGAAGACCTTTTCGAGGTTCTCCGGATCAAAGTAGAGCATGATCTCGGCTGCGGATGTATCCAGAGAAAGCTCGACACCTTCCTTTTCGGCAAAAGCCGTGAACGACATCACTACTCCTTCCAACATCTGAACCATGTTCCCTTCGACTACCTTCAGCGTGAGCCCACCGGCCTCCAGCTTGGACAGATCCAGGAGCTGGTTGATAAGGCGAAGCAGTCTTCGGGAGTTGCGCAGCATGATCTCCAGCTGGCGCGAGAGCGCTGGGCTGACCGGGCCATACATCTGCGTAAGTGCGTTCTCAAGTGGACCGATCGTGAGAGTGAGGGGGGTCCGGAACTCATGAGATATGTTGCCGAAGAATCGCGACTTGATGCGATCCATTTCGCGCAGTTTCTCTGCCTGCGCTTCGATAACACCCTTCGCCCTTTCCGCCACTTCCTTCTGCGCCTCAGCTTCCCGTCGAGCCGCCTCCGTCTGCTGGAGCGCTCCTTCCGTCCGCTCCTTTTCCTCACGCAGGTCACGCGTGCGTTCGCTGACGAGTGTTTCGAGTTCTATCTGAAGCTGTGTCAAATGGCGCACGCGGATCCAGTAGATCAGGAATCCACCGGAAATGGCAGCAATCAGACACAGGAGTTGGAACCAGAGAGTCTGGTAGAAGAACGGTTTCAGATAAACGGAAACCGAGGCACCTTCTTCGTTCCACAGGCCATCGCTGTTGCTGGCACGTACGCGAAACGCGTAATCGCCGGGCGCGAGATTGGTGTAGTATGCGACGCGACGAGGTCCTGCGTCCACCCAGGCTTCGTCGACGCCTTCGAGTTGATACTGGTAACGAATCTGCCGGGAGGATATAAAACTCAAACCCACGTAGCGAAACTCAAACTTGTGAGTACCCGGTCTCAGGACAACGCGCACGCCGGCGGCGACTCGGGTCACTCGTCCGTCCGCACTGACTGATTCCACGTGAACGACCGGCGGCAGGTCGTTTGTCGGAATCTTGCCCGGGGTTACACTCACCAGGCCTACGTCGGACGGGAACCAGAGTCTTCCGTCCCGTCCTTTCCAACCCGCCGGCTGAAACCCTCCGTTGAATTCGTCGCTCCGAAGTCCGTCGCTTCGATCATAGAACTCCGAGGTTATCCTATCGGCTCTACCATCCGCAAAAGCGTTCAGTTCATCTCTTCGGACCTTGAAGAGGCCCTTGTTGCAACTCATCCAGAGGTAGCCGGAATCGTCTTCCAGGATGGTATTGACGATGTCATTGTAGAGCCCGTTCTTCGTCGTCACCGCCACAACCCGACCATCCTTGATGCGGTGTATCCCGCCTTCGCGGGTACCAACCCACAGCACGCCATCCGCGTCTTCATGCAGAGAAAGGATGTAGTCGCTGTTCAGTCCATTCGACGTTGAGTAGCGGCTGATCACGCGTCCTTCGTTGATGTAGTTCAGCCCCCCGTCATAGGTGCCAACCCAGAGTCCCCCCTTGGCGGACTCCAGAATCGCCGTAACAAAATCACTGGAGAGCCCATTCGCCGAAGTAAGTGTCCTGAAAACACCGTTGTGGAACGACGTCAATCCGCCCGAACTTGTGGCAATCCACAGCTTGCCATCGGAATCCCCAAAAAGCGAGTAGATGGTGTTCGTGGGCAGACCGTCCGCCGTCGTGTACCTGTCCAGCTTCCCGTTCTGGTACCGAACGAGTCCTCCACCCTCCGTACCAAGCCATACCCCTCCGTCTTTGGTCTGGCCGACTGCGTAGACGACGCTACTCTGCAGGCCGTCTGTCGCGGTGAGCGTCGTCACCCGACCGTCTGTGAGGCGACCTACACCACCCCCTTCCGTCCCAATCCAGATGTTGCCCGCCCTGTCCTCCATCACTCCGTAGATGTAGTCCGCGGCAAGTCCCTCGCGCGTTCCCCAGGGAGTAAATTTTCCATTCTGAAGTCTGACCAAGCCGCCGCCATCGGTACCTATCCACAGGGTACCCTCGCGATCCTGCATCAGGGATTTGATGTTGTACGACGGCAAGCCGTCGGAGGCTGTCAGGAATTCTAGCCGCCCGTCTCGCCAGCGACTGAGGCCCTGTTTGTCCGTACCAATCCAGATACTACCGCGATTGTCCTCCAGAATCGCGCTCACAGACTCGATCCTGTCCACACCAAAGGACCTGTCGCTTTCGACGTTTGTAACGGCGTTGTTCGAGTAGATTGCCGGACCTCCACTCGCAGTACCGATCCATAGATTTCCGTCAGAGTCCTCGTGCAGCGCAGTGATATTGTCTCCCGGGAGACCATCTGCCGTAGTGAGCGTGTTGAATTGACCGTCCTTCAGCGTGGCCAATCCCGCGCCACGAGTACCAATCCAGAGCATGCCTTCGCGGTCTACAAGCAGCACGTTGATGCTCTTGCTCGGAAGACCATCCTCAATCGTGTAGCTGAATACCTTGCCGTCTCGAACGACATTAAGCCCGGCATCATCTGTGCCGACCCACAGGTCGCCTGACGCGTCAGCCACAATCGCACTGACGTTGTCACTAGACAGGCCGTGCTCACGTGTGGTCGTACTCGATTCGCCGTCACGAAATCTGGTGAGTCCGCCCTCCCGGGTACCCACCCAGATGGTTCCGTCGGTCGACTCGAAGACAGCGGAAATGGCGTTCCGGATGAGTGCGGAGTTGGTTTTGTCAAACGTGCGAAAATCGATTCCGTCGAATCGCACGAGGCCCTCCTGTGTGCCCAACCACAGGTATCCGCTCGTCGACTGCCAGATCGAATAGATGGATTTCTGCGGCAGGCCCTCGTCGGCACCCCAGACGTCCATCTGGTATTGGGTCAGTAGCTTCTCAGGATCCAGGCCACGCGTCGACTGCGCCAGTACCTGGGCGCCGACAACGAACATTGTTGCAAGCGAGAATATTATGTTGACGAAGAGACGTCTTGACATGGAGAAGTGTTCGACGACCTCGGACAGGCCACGAATAGGCGGTGTTGATGATAGGCGGCTGTAGGCATTGTCTGTACCATACCCCTTTCGTCGGGGAAGGTCCTCAGACGGTATCGACTCACCAAACCGGCCCTTAAGCCTTCAGAAACAACTCAATCACGCCGGTTTCATCAGCTTTCGCAGGCCCAGGACGCCGCAATACTGAATCGCAGACACGAGCGGGGCGGGTCATGGAGCAAGTCGCTCTATGACCCATGTTGTGCCGGTCAGCGTGTATGAGATTCGATCGTGAAGTCTTCCCTGCCGACCCTGCCAGAATTCCATGCGATCCGGACGAAGACAGAATCCGCCCCAGTGCTCCGGCTTGGGTACCCGATCAGGGAACTGTGCCGCGAAACTCTCGAACCGGTCTTCCAATTCTCGACGGGACTCGACGGTTCGGCTCTGGGGCGATGCCCAGGCGCCGAGCTGGCTGGTGCGAGGACGAGAGTCGAAGTACTGTGCCGCCGTCTCGTCGTCGATGCGCTCGACGACTCCCTCAATCCGCACCTGACGTTCGAGTCCTTGCCACCAGAATACCAGGCTCGCAAACGGATTCAGCGCCAGCTCCCGCGCCTTCCGACTCTCGAAGTTTGTAAAGAACGTGAAGCCTCCTGCGTCTATTCCCTTGAGCAATACCATCCTCGACGACGGGCGACTGTCAGCGCCGACACAGGATAACGTCATCGCATTCGGTTCCGTCAATCCTGCTTCGCGGCACTGGCTGAACCAGCTGCCAAACTGCTCGACCGGATCCGCGTGTACGTTCTCTCTCAAGAGCGCGGCCCCGGCGTATTCCTTCCTGAGTGATGCAACGTTCCGGTCCATAGTGCCCATCCTAATTTCGATCTGTCTTGCGTGTCAACGCACACCTTCCGTGCCTCTATTGTGTTCCCGGTGATTATATTCCGGGCGGCCCATCGCAACGTGCTGACGCCATTCTGACCGCAGCCACCTGTATCCCGCTTGCCGTATGAAGCTGCCATTCTTTCTCGCCAGACGATTCGTGGCCGCCGAGAATCTGGACGATACGATTCCTGTGCTCGTAGATCTCAAGAGCCGCGGACTGTCCACGACCCTCGACTTACTTGGTGAGTACGTTCGCGATCGCAGGGTGGCAGCTGAGGCCCGCGACATGTATCTACAGGTTGCCGGAAGAGTCGCTGACGAGCGCGACCGGCACGGAACTGACGCAAACATCTCGGTCAAGTTGTCTGTGATGGGGCAGAAAATCGACGAGGCTTTCTGTCTCGACAACTTGCGCCAATTGCTCGCACTTGCGAAAGAGAAGGATGTCTTTGTCCGGCTTGATATGGAGGGAAGCGACATCACGGAGTCGACCCTGTCGATCTTCGAAGATGTATACCCCGACTATCCCGACAATGTGGGAATCGTCCTCCAGGCTTACCTCAAGAGAACAGAGAGGGATATTGAGCGAATGTGCGAGCTCAATGCTCGGGTTCGACTATGCAAGGGCGCCTACAAAGAGCCCGCGTCGCTCGCGTATCACAATATGGACCAGATACGGGAGCGATTCGTGGCTTACATGAAGCTCCTTATCACGGAATCACGATACCCCGGAATCGCGACTCACGATGATCGGCTGATCGCCGCCACGCAGCAATTCGTAAAGGAAAACCAGGTGCCGTCGGACCGTTTCGAATTCCAGATGTTATACGGAATCCGACCCGACACCCAGCTTCAGATTGCACGGGACGGGTACAATATGCGCATCTATGTCCCGTACGGAAGACAGTGGTTACCCTACTTCTCGCGGCGCCTGCGCGAGCGCAAGGAGAACGTCTGGTTTATTCTCACAAACCTGTTCCGTCGCTGATCAGGCCTGTTCTTGAACCGCTGGCTGTTCGGCCAGCCACCTCTCGGCATCCATGGCAGCCATGCATCCGGTGCCGGCGGCTGTCACGGCCTGGCGGTACACGCTGTCCTGCGCATCACCGCACGCAAATACGCCTTTCACATTGGTGTATGACGAATCGGGCTTTGTCTTGATGTAGCCCACGTCATCCATATCCAGCCACTCCCGAAATATGTCCGTGTTCGGCTTGTGGCCGATCCCCAGGAATAGACCCTTGACGGGCAGCGTGCTTTCCTCGTTGGTCTCACGGTTCAGAAGCCGGATGCCATCCACTTCCTTGTCCCCCAGGACGTCGGTGACGACAGCGTTCCAGACGAACTCGATCTTGTCGTTTGCGAAAGCTCGATCCTGCATGATCTTTGAGGCTCTCAATTCACTGCGGCGATGAACAACATAGACCCTGGACGCGAAGCGGGTAAGAAACAGAGCCTCCTCCATCGCCGTGTCCCCTCCTCCAACGATCGCCACATCTTCACCGCGGAAGAAAGCACCATCACACGTCGCGCATGCCGACACGCCGTGGCCTAACAGCCGCTGTTCATTCTCGAGTCCGAGGTATTTCGCCGAGGCGCCCGTCGAAATGATGACGACGTCGGCTGTGATCGGGGTCGTCTCGTCAACCACCAGCTTGAACGGCCGATTCGAGAAATCAACAGCCGTCACGGTACCGAACCGGAGCTCGGCACCAAAACGCCGTGCCTGATCCTCGAACTTCTGCATAAGTTCAGGCCCGAGAATGCCGTCGGCGAATCCCGGGTAATTCTCCACGTCGGTGGTTGTGACCAGCTGTCCTCCGGGCTCAGGCCCCTGAAGTACGAGCGGTTCGAGATTGGCGCGCGCTGCGTAGAGCGCCGCGGTCAGTCCCGCGGGGCCCGTGCCGACAATCACCATAGTCCGGTGTTCGGCACCGCCAAAGTTGATCTGCGATTCAGTTGCGTCATTCATTGTCATTCGTCCGTTTTCACCAATGGGCAGATAAACTTCAAGAAAACAGCCCGACGACGCTCAGCGCCGGCGGGCTGCCGTCTGTCTGTATCGCTACACACGTCGAATCCCTCCGACCGCGATCACGCCACCTTCAGTGCCAGTGATTCAAGTCGGTCGGCAAGAGCCTTCTTGGGAGCAACGCCGATCAACTGATCAACCACTTTGCCGTCTTTGAAGAAGAGCAGTGTGGGAATGGACCGAACGCCAAAACTCATTGGGATCTGAGGATTGGTGTCGACATCCATTTTAGCAATCTTCGCACGACCTTCGAACTCGACAGCAAGCTCCTCTATGGCCGGTGCGATTATGCGACACGGACCGCACCATGCTGCCCAGAAATCTACGAGTACCGGCTCGTCCGCGTTCAACACCTCTTGCTCAAAGTTCTGGTCAGTCAGCGTCACATACTTCGCATCATGTGCCATTGTGTCAGTCTCCTTGTTTTCTAAGTAGCCGATCCCGATGTCTCAAGTATGATGCCAGAGGCGAGTCGATGGTCGAGATCGTCAATATGTTCATCATAAGTGCGCGCCGTTACATGCCGTGCCCTACGTGCCGTTCCTCGAATTCTCTATGCACCTATTCGGGAGGGGATTGCTGACTCGTAGATCGTGCGAAGTTCGTCGACTGCAGCATCGATCGGTGTGATGTTGCCGGTCGAGATGCTGAGCCGAGCGCCACCGACCGTGCCGATGCGCCTCGCCTCCACCGGCCAGCGGGATGCCAGGTCGACCAGTTTCTGGCCATCTGAGTGGTCGGTCGTAAGCACAATTCTTGATTGTGCCTCTCCAAACAGCGCCGCGTCCAGTCGGACCCCGTCCGGGAGGTCGACCGAAATCTCAGCCCCCAGACCGTCGGAGTGCAGGGCGCACTCGCTCAAACACACAGCCAGCCCGCCATCCGATACGTCATGGGCGCTGCGGACCAAACCCGAACGGATCATCGCCAGTGCCGCTTCCTGGATAGAAGCCTCCTCGTCGAGATCGAGGTGGGGCGCATCGCCGCCGGTCACAGACCGGACCGTTGCCAGATATTCGCTCCCGCCAATGTCATTTCGCATATGCCAGGCTGCGGGCGTCAACAGGAAGATGGCGTCGCCGTCAGACTTGAACGCTACTGTTGTGGTATGCTCAGCAACATCGTCTACAAGACCGAGCATACCGATCGTAGGTGTTGGGAATACGGCCCCCTCGGGGTTCTCGTTGTAGAACGAAACATTGCCCCCGGTAACGGGCGTGTTCAGGCGACGGCAGGCGTCACCCATTCCGCCGACAGCCTCCTTGAACACCCAGTAGACCTCAGGCTTGTACGGATTCCCGAAGTTCAGGCAATTCGTGATAGCCAGAGGTTTGCCGCCGGAGCACACGACGTTGCGTGCGGCTTCCACGACAGCGATACGCCCACCGCGCCGCGGATTCAGGTAGACATATCGACCATTGCAATCGGTCTTGACGGCCAGCGCCCGATTCGTCCCTTTGATGCGAACAACAGCCGCATCAGAAGCGCCCGGGCCCACGACCGTGTTGGTGCGCACAGTGGTATCGTACTGCTCAAAGACCCAGCGCTTGGAGGCGATGTTCGGCGAGTCGAGTAGCGCCCGCAAAACGTCGGTGGCGTCGCCTTTCGTGACGTCAGGTATCTGATTCAGATCAAGCGACGCGGCTTCATCCAGGTATGCCGGCCTGCTTGTCTCGCGCGTGTACACGGGTGCTCCGCCCCCGAGTACGAGGTGATCTGCGGGTACATCCGCGACAAGATCTCCATGCCAGTATGCCTGCACGCGCTCGTTGCCCGTAACCTGCCCGATCTGAACGGCATGGAGGTCCCAGCGTTCGAAAATCTCTTCTACTACGTTTTCGCGTCCTTTCTCGACTACGACGAGCATGCGCTCCTGACTCTCCGAGAGCATGACTTCGTACGGGCTCATCCCCTCTTCGCGCATCGGGACCCGATCGATATACAGCGTCATTCCGCTTTTGCCTTTCGCGCTCATCTCGCATGATGAGCAAGTGATGCCCGCTGCACCCATATCCTGGATCCCTACAACGGCTCCGCTGCCGATCGCCTCCAGCGTGGCCTCGAGCAGCAGCTTCTCCGTAAATGGATCGCCGACCTGTACGCTCGGGCGCTTTGCCTCACTCGCTTCGGAGATCTCCTCGGAGGCGAAGGTGGCTCCGTGAATACCGTCGCGGCCTGTGGCCGAGCCGACGATGTACACGGGGTTACCGACTCCGGTCGCGATGGCTGACGCCGTGCGACCGGCTTTCACGACTCCAACGCTCATGGCGTTCACGAGCGGATTGCCCTCGTACGATGGATCGAAGTAGACCTCGCCCGCGACGGTCGGGACGCCGAAAGAATTCCCGTAGTCCCCGATTCCCCGCACAACTCCGTCGAACAGGTATCGGACGCGCGGGTTTTCCAGAGAGCCGAAACGCAAGGAGTTGAGTGAGCAGATTGGCCGGGCGCCCATCGTAAAGATGTCGCGCTGGATGCCGCCCACTCCGGTGGCCGCGCCCTGGTACGGTTCAACGGCCGACGGATGGTTGTGCGACTCGATCTTGAAGGCGGCGGCAAGCCCATGTCCGATATCGACGAGTCCTGCGTTCTCTTCACCTGCTCCGACGAGCAGCGCTTCGCCTTCTCGCGGCAACGTCTTCAGCACCGCGATCGAGTTCTTATAGCTGCAGTGTTCGCTCCACATGACGGAGTAGATGCCGATCTCGACGAACGTGGGCGTGCGACCCAGAGCGTCGACGATCCACCCATACTCTTCTTCTGTAAGACCATGTTCCAGAGCCAGTTGCAGGTCCACATCCGGTTCCTGGAGCGTTGCGATGGGCATGGGGCGGTTCGATTGGGTTACGGGAAGCATGGAGCAGTCGTGCGGTGCCAAGATACGGCGGCTGCGAGCGTCGATGAGGACGTCGCTGTTGGAACGACGTCGAATCCTGCATCAATTCGAGCCGGCGTTTTCCGCTGTCCGACCAGTCGTTCCCCACACGCGGGCAGGACGCCCAAGCCGCTGGACGGCGCTTCGTTCAACTCGAGCGCCGTGCCGGTGACCCGGCAACCCGGCCGAGATTCAGGTCGCAGGTGAGATCGCGGACTGCACGCGCACTACACCCACCGCGGCCGCTACTTCAGCCGGACGACAAAACGCTCGGCAGAAAAGCGCTCACCAGACAGACGGATCACGTACGTTCCACTTTCGAGGTCGCTGCCTTCAATGGAGATCGAGCGCATTTCGTCGGCCCGCACATTCTCGTCAAAGAGAACGGCCCGGCGACGTCCGAGCGCATCATACAATGCAGCCTCTACTCGCTGGGGGTGTGAGACCGCAAACCGCAATTTCGTTCGTGCGGAAAATGGATTGGGCCAGGCGGCATCGATTCGAAATCCCTCTCCCACTCCGACCTCGACCTCGACGTCGCGACTGTAAGTGTGCGTTCCATCCGGGTCAGTCTGCCGGAGACGGAAAACGTGCGAGCCGGGATCAAGCGCGCGAGTCTCGTACCGGTATGCCACGGGTTCACTGGCGGTGCTCCGTTCCGCGACGAAGCCGATCTCGGAGTAGTCAGACTGGGACGACAACCGATGTTCTATGGAGAATCCGGTCGTTGCGCTGTCGCCGGCTGTTGTCCATTCGAGGGTCACTCTATTGTCACGGACAGTGGCATGAATCGACGAGAGCTCCACCGCCAGCACTGTTTCGTCGACATGCCGCAGTCGCATGACCTCGCCTGAGCCAAGATCGACCCAGTAGAGATAGTCGGAGATAGAATCGTATCGGAGGTCGGCCACGTTGCCGGCATCGGAGGCAAACTCCTGGTGGTCGAAGACGTCGTCTGACGCGTCGATGGCTGCGGTAGCGATCCACTGTCGGATGTAGTCGGCATAGTAGAGCCGATTTCGATGCGCTGCCGGGTACTTTGACCCTGGATAGAAATCGCCAACGGCGACGGCACGGGCGGTCAGGCCCGGCGGCGAGGACAGTGCGCTATTCGTATGATGCCAGAAATACGGCGGCGCTGCCTGACTCGATACGCCGGCACAGCTGCTATGCGCCGGAGTAGCGGCCTGATACTGAGCGTTAGTGTTCGGCCCTTCATAGCAGGGCCACCCGAAATTCTCGCCGCCTGACTTCGAAACGTGGAGATCTTCCCACGTATTCCATCCCACATCGCCGATGAAGAGTGCCCCGGGATCGCCATCTGTCGGATCAGTACTTCCGTTTCGCAACGCGGAGAAACGAAATGGATTTCGAAGACCGAGCGCCCAGACGCGTGACTGGTTATCGGATGCGGTTCCGGTGTAGAAGGGGTTGGACGGGAGCCCCAGGCCGGTGGCTGGATCTATCCGGAGGATCTTTCCGGCGAGGCTATTCAGGTATTGTGCTCGAAAAGCGCCGACGTCCTCGACTGCAGGGAATTTGCCGGCGCCGAAGCAATCCGGGTGAAGGCCGCCCGGATCCATCGTTGTAAAGTCCGCACCGTCTCCGGCGCCCACGAGCAACGATCCGTCGCTGCCGAACTGGAGGGTTCCGATAGTGTGCGAGTAGTAGCAGGACGGGATTGCCTCTGCGAAAGTGTTGCCAATGAGTACGAGGCGCGAGGTGAGGTCTGCGACATTCGGATTGCCCGAACTCGCGGTGTAGCGTGTCACCCTGGCTGCGACGTCCTGACGCTGATAATCTCCGGTGCCATCGCGGTCGTACGTGTAGAGCAGGTACACGTGCTCATTCGTGGCGAAATCGGGATCGAGGGCAATGCCGAGGAGGCCTCTGTCCCAGTGATCCAGCACCTCACTTTCAAGGTTAATGAAGGGCGTCGACAACTTGACGCCACCTTCGATTATGTAGACTCGGCCTCTTTTTTCGGCAACGAAGATTCGACTGTCGGGGGCGAACGCCACGGCAACGGGCGTAGAGAATGAGTGACTGGGTGTCACATCTTCCACATAGAACCCAAGCGGAAGGCTGATGGCCGCGGTATAGCCAAGGGCCGCTGATTCTTCGGGAGGTCGCTCGCGATCGGATGTTTGCGACGCCTCCTGTGCGTTGGCGGAGAGTGTGACGAGAAGGAGGAGGGGCGCGGCGAGGCGTGCGAGTCGAACGAGGCGATTCGTGTTCATGCTGATGGCGGCTTCGAGCGGGCGGCAGAAAGTGAAGGGGGTTTCCTGGCCCGCCTGACACCACAGAATGGTAGTGCAGACCTCGCGAGCTGGGATGCGGTGCGAGGGGCAATATCGCGAATGGATGCCGTCGGCTCAAGACGGCGGCGGCATTCGTTCGACTGGTATGGCCGGATGGCGAGAGGTGGAACGAAAGAAGGCCCGCTGCAAAGCAACGGGCCTTCAATCAGAATGATTTCGGCGACGACCTACTCTCCCACCTTTTGGGCAGTACCATCGGCGCAATGGGGCTTAACTTCTCTGTTCGGAATGGGAAGAGGTGGAACCCCCACGCAATAGTCACCGAAAATCAAATCGTGACATGGTGTGGTTTCTGGATTGCCAGTGAAGTTTCACTGAGCTAAAGCGCCTGTCCTTACGGACGGTGAGTGTAGAATAATGTCGGTGAATAAGTCTAATGGGTAATTAGTACGGCTCGGCTGAGCACATTGCTGCGCTTACACCTGCCGCCTATCGACGTCCTAATCTTGAACGACCCATAGGGGAAACCTCATCTTGTGGTGGGCTTCGTGCTTAGATGCTTTCAGCGCTTATCCCTTCCGAACATAGCTAC
>JABDKH010000241.1 GCA_013002345.1 Rhodothermales bacterium | reverse complement strand
GGGGCTGTTCGGAGTCGCGATCGCGGGTTGGGCGGCCTACAAGGCGGCGAGTCCGAAAGGCATCGGGCATGAATGGGCCGGCGAGTGGGGCATGCTGATTTCGGCGGTGGTTTTCGGGGCGCTTATGCTCTACTTCTGGCGTCTGACGAAGTACCGGGTAGCGTAGGGTTTCCGGTTGAACGATCTGGGCGGAGTGGTAGTGCAACTTGTGTCGTCGTCGCGGTGACTGTCCACGATCTCCGGCCGAAAGGTTGTCGTTCCAAGCTGTATTATGTGAGTCGCGATTCGATGCTCTAGCGCTCTGATCAACTGAAATGTGTCGTCTCTACGGATTTCATTCTACGGTGCCCCGGAAAGTCGAGTGCGAATTGATCCAGTCCCAGAACTCACTGATAGTTCAAAGTCGGCGCGATGAACACGGGAATAGTAATCCGGATGGGTGGGGTCTGGTCACGTACACGAACCATCTTCCTCATGCGGATCGGCAGAAGCGACCGGCGTTCGACGGGGAGGACTTTCGCTGGGCGGCTGCAAAGGCGTACTCGCGGACCGTCATGGCGCACGTTCGCCGTGCGACCATAGGCGCCGTCGTACCGGAGAACACGCATCCCTTTGTTTTCGAGAGATTTGCCTTCAGCCACAACGGCACGATTGAGGGTTTCCCGGTGCTCAAGGATCGTATCCTGAGCGAAATCGAGCCGTCCTTACGGAGTCACATTCAAGGCTCGACAGACAGTGAGCACTTCTTCTATCTTTTGCTCACGCGGCACATGAAGAACGGGACCCCTATGGTGAAGACGCTGGCCGACTGTTGTAATCTTGTTGCGAGCTGGTCGGCGACGGAAGCTCCATCTGCGGAGTTCGCGCTCAATGCCATTTGGACCGATGGGCACCAGTTCGTCGCATCCAAACTGGGTCGGTCGTTGTGGTACGTGGATCGCGAACGGGTTCACTGGTGTGAGGTGTGCGGAAGCCAGCACGCCATCTTCGAGGACAGGGAAGAGTACCATGCCGTCGTAGTCGCGTCGGAACGGATCACGTCCAACGAAGACTGGACGCCGGTACCGGCTGGATCTGTTGTTGAGATTGGTGCTGACTTTGCCGTGCGTGTGTCCGGCATGTAAATCAAGTGGACGGTCAAATGGATCTGCGAATTAGCCCGCGACTCGTGTATCGTAACCTGTCATGCGGATTTCTGGTAGCCATTCTGGCTGTCTGTACGGTACCTCGGGCGGACGCCCAGCTCGGCAGTATCGACTTTCCGACGAGCGCAGGTGACGAGGCGCACCGTGAGTTCCATCGTGGCGTCCTCCTTCTTCACAGCTTCGAGTACGACGATGCTGCGGAGGCTTTTCGCGCGGCGCAGGATCTCGAACCCGACTTCGCCATGGCGTACTGGGGCGAGGCGATGACCCGAAATCGGGTGATCTGGGGTCAGCAGTTTCTGGATGAGGGTCGTGCGATTCTCGATCGACTTGGCGGAACACCGGAGGAGCGACAACAGAAGGCTCTGACCCAACGAGAGCGCGACTACCTGGATGCGGTCGAGTTACTTTACGGTGAGGGCGAGCGTGTGGACCGACAGCGCGCATATCGGGATCGGATGCGCCGGGTTTATGAGGCCTATCCGGACGACCTGGAGGCCGCATCGTTTTATGCCCTGTCGATTCTCGGTGCGGTAGACGATGGCCGCGACTTCGTGGCCTACATGAAAGCGGCGGGCATCGCTGAGCAGGTGTTCGAGGTCAATCGCGAACATCCGGGCGCCGTTCATTATCTGATCCATGCATATGACGATCCAGTTCACGCACCACTCGGTCTGAGGCCCGCCCGCGTGTACGCCGGGATTGCTCCTGACGCAACGCACGCGTTGCACATGCCATCGCACATCTTCGTCGCGCTTGGAATGTGGGATGATGTGGTGGCGTCGAACGAGGAGTCGTGGGCAGCGTCGGTGCGGCGAATGGAGCGAAAGGGACTCGGCGCCGGAGACAAGAGCTTCCACGCGCTGATGTGGTTACACTATGGTCTTCTTCAGCAGGGGCGGTTTGACGAGGCGGCTGCGAAGCTCGACCAGATGGTGGCAGACAATGATGTGGCGGGGACGCGCGGTACACGATTTCATCTTGCGCGGATGCGGGCACATCATATCATCGAGACGGAGGAGTGGGAAGGGCCGGCGGTAGATCTAGCCGTGGATGTTTCCGATCTTGGCCTCGTCGCATTTGTGGCGAATCATTTTTCGACGGGCTATGCGGCGGCGCGTCGCGGCGAGCTGGACCTCGCGCGAGACGAACTGAATGTGATTCTTCTCCGTCTTGATGAAGCTGGCGAGAACGAAGACACAGGTGCGGCAGGGGTGATGACTTCGGAGTTGATCGCTGTGGTCGATCATGCGGAGGGCAAGCTCGATCTGGCTATTGAGGAGCTTCGCGATGTCGTGGCTGTTGAGAGTAGTCTTCCGTTCGCGTTCGGTCCTCCTGAGATAGCCAAGCCGTCGGCTGAGCTACTGGGGGAGATGTTGCTGGAGGTGGAGGACTACGACGGGGCTGCTGCAGCTTTCGAAATGGCGTTGGAGCGAGCGCCGGGGAGGCG